>CAZKMC010000478.1:0-1521 GCA_964553485.1 uncultured Comamonadaceae bacterium | reverse complement strand
TGCTCTGGCTTTGTGCCATACTCACGTGAGAAACATACAGCCTGCCTGATTCAAAAGGAAAAGAGGAAAGAAAAGACTGACCGTTTTGCATACTCAATAGAACTTCCTCTCTTGATCGTGAGAGCCGGTTAGAACTGAAGTAGCTAGATACTTTAGGCAAGTCAATATTGTCTGGTAATCTATCAAATACCCCGTCATAGAGGTAATGCTCTAAGTTGATGAAATTCACTTTACTTGAAGCAGTGGTTTTTCCTGTAAATGGAGCACCATCCAAGGCCAGAATCAATTCGTTATAGCTGGTTATATCTCCATTTTCATTTGGGATAAGCAGCACATGGCCTCCGTTCCGAACAAACTTTTCCAGCTCCACCACCATTCCGCTAGACAAACTCCGCAGCTGATCAAGGACAATGAGTTGGTACTGTGGTAGCGAACCATAATTAAGTTGATTGTCTCTGACCTGAGTCAATTGATAATAAGGGTCGTTACCAAAAACTTTCGATACATTTTCTGAACGGTCATTTCCCTGAACTTGCAAGATTTGGACCTGCTCCGCTACCTCATAGGCCACGTAGAAATCATCATCAAAGGTTATCGGGTAATCGTCAAGTGAAATTTTTACTTGCTTGAATCCAGGAGTGGTATGCGTGAAAGTGAGCGCCGTATCCGTCACTTCACCTGGAGCAATATTGAAACTACCCAGTGCTTTCTGGGCACCATTGATGCTAAGCCTGAGGGGGATGTTTTCCGACGGTTCAGCTGCAGTATTTTTTATGCGAATATTGAGGACTTCTAGTTGGTTCAGAAGTCGAACCGGAGTATTGAACCAAACGGAGTCGATATATACATTTGCGGATCTCACAGCCAAATCAGGAAGAAATCGCACAGTGATTGCACTATCTGGAATGAAGTTCCCTATTTCACTAGTGGTTTTTTGAAGATCACTCATCACATAAATGACCCGTTCAGACCCTTCTGTCTCTTCAAGCAGTAAGTCCTGTTGTCTGGCAACTACGTCTCCAAGCGATTTTGTGACAGGAGAAAGCTGCACTTCATCCAACAATTTCAGCATGTCATCTTTACTCACTAATCGTTGATGTCTTCCTTCAAAATCATTGGTGAGCAATTGAAATCGATCAGCGGCAGAATAACTTTCCACCATCTTAATGGCTTTGTTTCTAGCTACTTCTAGAAGTCGTCCTTCCTCATTTTCAGCTTCCATGCTGAAGGAATTGTCAATGTATATTGAGACGAATCGATTGCCTTGTTTAGCAATCTGATCTTCCAGAGGGATGTATGGTTCTGCAAACGCGAACACCAAAAATGCAATGGCCAAAAGCCTAGATGCTAGAATTAGAAGGTGTTTAAGACGAGAGCGTGATTTTGTTTCCTGTTGAATTTCTTTCAAAAAGCGCACATTCGAAAAGGCAACTTTCTTGAAGCGACGGAAATTGAAAAGGTGGACAATGATTGGAATGGCGAGGGCCAGTAGTGCCCACAATATTTCCGGCGAAGCGAATT
>CAZKMC010000477.1:0-1529 GCA_964553485.1 uncultured Comamonadaceae bacterium | reverse complement strand
TTTGTTGAAATGGCCGAAACGATGACCGTGGCCACAATTTGGTACATGATTTAACAACAAAACTCCCTGATTGAGACATCGGAAGGCCCAAAATGGAGTTTGTTAGGTGGTTTTCTAAATCAAAGTATCATAAGGATGAGCACGGGCACTTCTGGTTTGCCATTAACTCTGTTCTCGGTTTGTTATTCGTCGAAGCTTGTCCCGAAAGTAGCAGAAGCTGGGTGACAGATTATTATCCACATCCATATGTGGAGCTATCTCTTCAGCCCAGACGGTCTTTTCTTTACCAATCCGTTGGTATCCATTTTGAGAGAGTTTTTGCGCACCACCAGGAAACACGGCATTAGCTAACAACTCCCAGGTATTACAAATACTATCGTTAGTATAGGATTTTAGGACTGCATCTTTCGCACGGGGAAACGCTTTCTTCAGTGCCATCAAGTCACCTAGATACCAAGCTTCCCCTTCCTCGATTGCAATACAGAAGTACGTCTCTGGCTTTGGATTACTCTCATTCACCAAGTCAATTAGCTCTTTGCGAAAATCACTTAAGCATCGACTATCAAGATCGCAAACAATAATAAGGACGGCAGAATAACTATCGCCATAACCGGCAAATGTTTTCCCATAGCCTCGAATAAGCCGCGGAAGTTGGTCCAGCAAGATACGCTTTTGAGGATCCGAGCTCGATTTTAGATCTCCAGGAATTTGGCCAATTCCTTTATAGAAATGAATCTGAAATGTATCCTTATTACTTATTATTTTTGGAACAAGAATGTCAAGAGCAGTTTTACCGGAAATGTCTTCGACGAGTATCTCAAAATGCATATACTCATCTCCTATCCAAGTAATCACTATACCAAAGTCCACCAAGTGGCAGCCCTTCAGAAACAAGATTCCTGATCACAGGATCTTCACTAGCGCGTTTGATGGTAGCGAAGCCATCTTTGCCTTTTTCAATGACCCAAACTTCTTCTGGCTTAAAGGCATCCACAAAATATGGTTGATGTGTAGTGACAAACACTTGAGAACCGCCTTTACGAAGGGCATGTTCTCTGAACTCCTGGGCAAGCGTTTCCAAAAGTTTATGGTAAAGTCCATTTTCTGGTTCTTCAATACACAAAAATGGCGGAGGTGTAGGGTCTTCCAAAAGAAGAAGATATGCAAATACCTTCAGGGTTCCGTCTGACATCTGTTGAGCATAAAATGGATCCTGGAAACCTCTATCATTAAAACGTAGCAGGAGTCTTCCATCTGGGCTTCTCTCAGTACTAATTTTATCTACACCAGGAATTTTGGTGACAATCTTGTCAAGGATGGATTGAAATTTCTTGGGGTGTTCTCTTTCCATAAACTGTACTACATTTCCAAGGTTGTCACCATGAATATTCAGATGTTTCTGTGGCCCGGCAAGAGGTAAACTGCGGGCAGCATCTGGTGTAAAATAGCTAAGATACCAACCTTCGACAAATCTACGAAATGCCGAAATTCTTGGATGCTGCTTCAGTGAACCCAAAGTGGCTATCCCA
>CAZKMC010000476.1:0-1533 GCA_964553485.1 uncultured Comamonadaceae bacterium | reverse complement strand
TCCCTTCTAATTTCATATCAAAATCCACCAGTAGATAGCAGCACCAAAGTACAAGCATTTTCAGTTTCTATACCTGCTGCTTCCGCTCTTTTTGCAAAATCCAGATTATGTGCTCCCGGATTGAACAGAATTCGTCTTGGTTTAAGCGACAATATATACTCTTCCCAATCAATTTGATTTTTTTCCGAGAGATATATTGTAATAGTATGGACTTCATTTACTTCGGGCCTGTTTTTTTGAATTTGAACTTTGCCTATAATGCCATCTCTCAAACCCAGAGCAATTACTGGGTGTCCCGCCTTCTGTAACATTTTCGTAACCAAATAACTGTACCTTTCAGGGTTCGGACTTGCACCTATTACAACTGTTCGCTTCATCATGCAAAGCTACAATTTAGTAGTGGAGCTTAACGATTCGACCATAGACCAGTCTGAATTGTTATTTTTGCTCAAATCTATTTTTTATGAAGATCAAATTTGGTCTCCTTCTTTTTTGTGTTGTTGTTCTTTTCGCTAGCTGCACCATCAATAGAAATGTCATGTTCAAAACTGATCATGATTATACATTTGATACTCCTCCTTCAGATAGTATTGCCCAAGATTATGAGGTGTCTCCAAACGACGTGGTTTTGTTCCGGTTGTTCTCAAACAATGGCGCCCGACTGCTAGAGCTTACCGCCGCTACAGAAGATTCAAGACAGGTTGTCTCCCTTCCGAGTTTTACTTACACAGTGGAACCTGATGGAATGATAGACTTGCCAGAAATTGGAAAAGTACAGGTCAGCGGAATGACCATCAGGCAGATTCAAGATGATCTGGAAATAAGATATGCGACGCTGTATAAGAATCCTTATGCTTTGGTTGAGGTGATGAATAACCGCGTTATCGTTTTCCCTGGAACTGGAGGCGACGCAATGGTCATTGTGTTGCAGAATAGGAACACCACTGTGATAGAAGCCCTTGCTTTGGCAGGCGGATTGGCCGACAGAGGAGATGCAAGCAAAGTGAAGCTTATTAGAAATGATCAGGGCACACAACAAGTATTTTTGATGGACATGAGTACCATTGAAGGGATTCAGTTTGCCAGCATGACTGTTCAAGCAAACGACATTATTTATGTTGAACCAGTTCCTGAAATTGCTCGTGAAATCTTCCAGGATGTATCTCCCTTTGTGTCAATTGTGAGCGGTTTAGCTCTAATTTACGCAATCGTAATAAGAGGCTTTTAATGATCCAAGATAATCCGAACATTGATGATTATAAAGAAAGGCTGACCAACTTTTCTCACGAGTTCGATGTAGGATTGTTTCTCCATATTGTTCGCAAATCACTCTTGTGGTTAGTGCTTTTTTTGGTCCTGGGCATGGGGGGGGCTTTTATCTATTTGCGCTATACACCTTTGACCTATCAAGTAAGGGCTATTCTGCAAATTGGTGAAGAAGACAGCGCCAATAGAATTCTGAACGTCAGTCAATTTGCTGAAGACAATACCCTTGAAGCAAAAATTGAATTGATGAGGTCAAGGCTTCTTGTT
>CAZKMC010000475.1:0-1534 GCA_964553485.1 uncultured Comamonadaceae bacterium | reverse complement strand
ATACTTTCCATGTCTGAATTGGATAAATCCATTAGTGGAAACCTCTATTCTGATCGAGTTGGATATGCCGAGATGTTCATGGACACGATAGTAATTGACATTCAAAAACCAGGAAACGAATTGTACCTAAACCTTATATCTGATAGATTCAGCATAAGAGATTCTGTTCAATTCAGCCCAATCAGCTTGGATGCTCGAAATGAAGCTGACACCATTTATACAAGCTTATCTTGGGGAGATTATTCTGACGACCTTATGGGAGAGGTGAATGCAGAATTTCAGATTTTCTCCAATGACCATATCAAAATGTCCTTTTCGCCTTCCACTTTCAACATCAAACAAACACAGTGGGTCATTGATGACAAGGCCATAGTTGAAATGGATTCAACCAGTTTTCACGTCCAAAACTTAAAATTCACTCACTCTGATCAATTAGTCAATATAGAAGGAAAAATATCCGAAAATGCCTCAGATGAGATGTTCGTAAATCTTAAGGATATTGATCTACAACTAATTAATCCTTGGATAGCAAATTTAGGCACTCGCCTATTCGGTATTGCTAATGGGAGAAGTTCAATCAGAGACATTTATAATGTTCCTTTAATCAGTTCGGATATAGACATTGCGAGCCTTGGTGTGAATGAATATGAAATTGGTGAACTTTCAATACAAAGTAGTTGGGATCCAAATGAACGTCAGCTGCTGATGAAAGGTGAACTTGAAAATGGAAAACTCAAGACAGTACGTTTTGGCGGATTCTACAGACCAGAAAATGAAGCAAGTCCATTGGACATCATAGCTCATCTCGAACATACTGATCTAGCATTTATCAATGCGTTCATCAACGAAGGTATTACAGACATCAACGGTCAGATATCTGGAAATGTCACGGTAACAGGAACATTCGATCACCCAGAGCTCAATGGAAGCGCACGTTTCGAAAACACAAGCGTCCATATTGATTACTTAAATACTACCTATTACTTACAGGAAGAAGCCGGCATTTATCCCGACATGTTCACGCTTGATGGGATTAAAATTACCGATCAACTTGGGAACAGGGCTTCGCTTGTGGGAACCATTTTGCATGAGAATTTTAGGAAGTGGAACTACGATGTCTATTTGGAAATGCTCAACCAGCCTTTTCTCGCCATCAACACCAGTGCTTCAGACAATGACATGTACTACGGCAAAGTAATTTGCACTGGCTATATAAATGTTTCTGGTTACGCTGATCAGTTGGATATCTCGGTCAATATAAAGTCTGAAAAGGGGACCAAAATAGCCTTGCCTCTTGGTGGTTCTGAAGAAGTCGCATTTGATGACTTTGTTTCCTTTGTAGATCATAGCTTAGAAGACCAAACAAACGATGTTGACCTTAGTGGTATTTCACTTGACCTACAACTGGACATCACTCCGGATGCAGAATTCCGAATTATTTTTGATGAGGCAGTAGGTGATGAAATCAAAGGAAGTGGGCAAGGTCATATCAACATGGTCATAACGAATCTTAGCACATTCAACATGTTTGGCC
>CAZKMC010000474.1:0-1545 GCA_964553485.1 uncultured Comamonadaceae bacterium | reverse complement strand
TGGAAAGGGATACGTGGACGGAAAGCTGCTTAAGCTCGACACTTTGCAAACAGGAGGAGATTCTCTGCACGTACTGTTAGACAATAAGAATTACTCAGTTGAAATTATTGAACTCGATCGCCAAAAGAAAACGGCCCATTTACGCATCAATGGCAATGATTATCATGTTGGCATAAAGGATCATTTTGACGAGCTTTTGTCCCAAATGGGCATGGAACGCGGGGCAAGTGCACAAGAAAAAAACGTGAAGGCCCCAATGCCTGGGATGGTTCTAAAAATACTTGTTGAACCAGGGCAAGCGGTTGAAAAGGATCAAGCGATTTTGATCTTGGAAGCCATGAAAATGGAAAATGTTCTCAAGTCTCCAAGAGAAGGAGAAATAGCTATAATCCATGCTATTAAGGGGGTAGCAGTAGAAAAGAACGAAGTTTTAATTGACTTTGTGTAATTCACATCTTTCATCCTCATCTATTCATTTCACCCTTTTACCCCCTCTTTTTTGTAACTCATCTCATATGATTTTTTCGGCGCTTTCAATTTCAGAAAGTTTTGTCCGTTCTAATACACACATTCATGTGGATAACAAGCCTGACGCACCGATGATGGGCACCGTGAATCTGTAACTTTATAAATTACTAAATGTCATTTGTTTTGATCAATAAACAGTGTTTGAAAAACCACCTTCAAGCCTTGATTTGTGTGGGTTGCTTTATGGTCCCCCCCACAATAATGGCTCAATCTGGATGCAATAATCCGGAACAACTTTGTGGAGACCAATTTCCAGCACAGGAAGCGCTCACCACTCCAGACCCAGTTCTTTTTGACTGCCTTGATGCGGAATATGTGAATTATTACTACTTCACAACCAACAACAATGCGGTACCAGGAACGGCCTTTATTGAGTTAATCAATATCAATTGTGGTCCCACAGACAATGACTCCATTTCTGCTGTGGTTGTTTCTTATGACAACAATGACCCTTGCAATCCAGCATCTTATTCAGCGGTGTCTCTTTGTGATGAGGACACCTTGACTATTGCAATGCAAACCATTTCATTGCAAACGAGCACAAGTTATATGGTCATTGTAGGAACCAACAATGACCCGGTTCTAGCGGGATGTGGATTTGAAATTTCTGTTTCCGGAAACGCTGTGGACATTGATGCTTGTTGTGACCAAGCGCTTTCATTAGGGCAATCAGTGAGTTTCGGAGTAGTTGGTGGAGACGCTGTTCCGGGCTATGTTTGGCAACCAAGCACGTATTTGGATGACCAGTATAGCGATGA
Organism: uncultured Comamonadaceae bacterium; assembly: GCA_964553485.1. GTDB lineage: Bacteria > Bacteroidota > Bacteroidia > Flavobacteriales_D > Sanyastnellaceae > CAZKMC01. Next base: position 259 of record CAZKMC010000474.1, on the reverse strand, counting down.
CCCAACAGCTTTTCCTGAAGAAACAATGTCCTACATCGTAACGGGGTACATTGATGGTTGCGAAGTAGTGGACGTAGTTACTCTAATAGTTGGCCCGCCCCTTACTGTGCCCAACACATTCACTCCTAACGGAGATGGCATCAATGATTTTTGCGTCACGGCCATATTTTTTCTTATACTCATTTTGGAATTCCTATTTTAATTACTTGTTGATTTCTGAATTTTCTTATTAACTAACATTATCATCTTTAATTTCTTT
>CAZKMC010000473.1:0-1557 GCA_964553485.1 uncultured Comamonadaceae bacterium | reverse complement strand
AATTGCACCACATGCCAATGATGGAATTGCCTAAAAATCCATCATGACCTTTGTTACTAAAGCCAAAAATGACAGAGTTGGATACTTCACCTCCCACTTTGCTCCATGGCCCAATGGTAGTGTTTCCATAAATTTTAGCACCCATCTTAAGAACTGAATGATTTCCCAATGAAAATGGCCCTCGAACTAGGGAGCCTTCCATGACCTCGGCATCACGACCTATATATATGGGGCCTTCGGTTACATTGAGAATGGCACCTTGTATTTTTGCCCCAGGCTCAATAAATAGTTGATTTTCAGACCCAATAAGTTGGTTGTTTACATCCAGTTTCTCCGATGTTTTCCCTGTGGTAAGTCGGGGAAAATCTTTTATAATCTCCGCCCCATTTTTGGTGAAAATGTCAGTCACGCGTTCAATGAGTTCAGCATTGGGCAACTCTTTTGGAGACAGGTTTAAACTATCCAGATTTTGAAAGTCAATCTTTCCTTGCCCTTGGTTTTGCCTAAAGGCGAGGAAGTTTTTTTCGCACACCAGAATTTCACCTGGTTGCAGAGATTCCAATATTTGCCGCATGGAAGGGCTGGCCAGCCATCTGCTGTTGATGTATACTTGAAATGTGTCCGTGGATAGTCCTGAATGCTCTGAATGGGTATGTGATGCGCTCATGTCGAAAGCCCATTTTTCGGCAAGAGTAAGTGTGCCAATTCTTAAATCTGAAACCGGCCTCGTATAGGTGAAGGGGAGAAACCCCTCCTTTAAGTGATCGTCAAAGAAAATCAAATGCATGTGTGCAATTTAGAATCAAATGTAGATAAGTTGTTTTGGACTCTTATTATTCTGAGCAGGTAATCTGTTACTTGGAGTTCTATAAAGTGTGAACTTTCTAACTAAATTTGTTGTTTCAACACTGTATGGAAATCTGGAGTCAGCAATTTTCGATAAAAGATCTGGAGAATTTCACCGGAATCAAGGCGCACACTATACGTGCCTGGGAGCAGCGTTATGACTTGCTGAAGCCAGAACGCACAGATACCAACATCCGATATTATACAGACAAGGATTTGAAGTTATTGCTCAACATAGAATTGTTGTGCAAGCTTGGGTATAAGATTTCCAAGATTGCCAATATGAGCGAGAAACAGATGCAGGAAATCATAGTAAATGCTGAGAGTTTGGATACTCAAGAGCAGCATTACTTAAATATGCTCAAAGTGAGTATGTTAAGTTATGACGAAGAACTTTTTTACCATGTAACGAATCAGTTTTTGTCAAGCCACTCGAAAGCTGAGGCGATAGAAAAGTTGTTCCTGCCATTTCTTCAAAAAATTGGGCTACTCTGGGTTACTAGTGCTATTTGTCCCGCGCAGGAACATTTTGTATCAAACTTGATTCGTCAAAAACTCTATGCATGGGTTGATGAGAAGCAAGGAAAATTTAATGAGGACTCAGATGTATATGTGCTGTATTTACCAGAAATGGAAATTCATGAAATCAGCCTTTTGATGCTTCACTTTTTGGCTCGTGACCGCGGGTATCGTTCCGTCTTTTTAGGGCAG
>CAZKMC010000472.1:0-1558 GCA_964553485.1 uncultured Comamonadaceae bacterium | reverse complement strand
GGGTGGACTAGAAATAAGTGTGGTTTATATCCTGCGCACTATCAAAATGCCCGTCATCAACAAGTTTCTTTGTCCAGATTATTTGTAAAACCAATTCAATTGGTTCGGATATTTGCTTTATGAAGAATCGGAAAACAGACAACTACTTGCTGAATACTACCTTGGTCATTTTACTCTTGTACAACATCCTGTTTTTCATGGCGAGGCACCTTCCTAACTCAGAGGAGATCGGTTTGAGCCAGCTGACCGTGTTGGTAAGAGAAAGTGTGGGCATGATCACCTTCATTGAAGCCATTGGCGTCATCACCCTATTTGTGGACTTAGTAGGAAGGTTCGATTCATTTCAAAAGCCTTACAAAGCAATTCGAATCATTGCAGTTTCACTTTTGATCATTGGCTTGATCTTCAAGGTATTCATCAACTACCTCGACTCTGCTTATTTAGACGCGTCAATCGTCGAGATGATATTGGTCGTCTAAGCCGTTCATTCTGCGGCCTTTGGATCTGAAGTCTTTGAACTTCTCCTTCACATACATGATAAATTGATACTGCGTCAAGGACTGTAATACTTCGTCGCCAGGATCCATGTAGGTGATAAACGAATCAAACTCGCTGTCTGAAAGATCGATTATATCATACTCTACATATTTCGCAAAAAGCTCCTTCAACAACTCACGTCTCAGGTCGTCATTTACCATTTCGATGACCTGCCTCTTGGACTGCTCTTGCTGACTGAACATTTCATAAAGGAAAGTGATGGGACTGCTTAGTGCATCAATATTTGAAAGTCTATAATCCTTTTCCTCGTAGCCTAAGGCCTCGATGTCTTCAAGGATCTCTCTTAATTCACGAGGAGCAATAACCTGAGCCTCTGCAATTTCAAAACGAAGTCTCCGAAGTTTGATGTCGAAGGTATACTGCGGCCTGTATGCGGAATCGGCAAAGCAGACTTGTTCTGAGATATATCCCAAACTCCCGAACTGTACAACGTCTCCCTTTCGAATTCGGATGAGGTAGCTTCCGTCGGATTCACCAAAAATGCCTGTTCCCTTGCGCTTGTTCACTACCATCAGATCACCCACGGGTCTTCCATATTCGTCAAAAGCTCTACCGCTTAAGAATACGAGGCTGTCATTGGTTTGCAGTTCTTGGCCAAAAGAAGGAGTACACATGATCATCGGGCCGGCTAGGCCCAAAACAAATAATAAATACTTCACGGATGTAGAACGAATGAGAGCGCAAAATAGCTTCTTGATTTGAAATTGCCGCGTCATAGCTGTGGATTTAGGCCTTGTTAACACTTGCTATTTGCGGATGTAGGAGAAATGCTGCTTGTGATACTGGCCATTCTGATTGCCATCTATGAGCACGTGCATCTCTACATTTGAGATCAATTCATAAATGATGCGCTGGGGAAATTCATGTGTGGGATTTTCAAAAATGATGCGCCCATTTTGAGCAGAGGTCTCAGTAAAAATGATACGCTCTCCCCCATTCTGGTTGGATACCAATGCCGAGTATTTACACTTCCCGTGATCTTTCCACAAGGCAAGTTTCT
>CAZKMC010000471.1:0-1566 GCA_964553485.1 uncultured Comamonadaceae bacterium | reverse complement strand
CTATATCACCTTTGTTCTTCTCCTCGGCTGCAAGCCAGAAAAGTCTCAAACAACTGATTTAGAAGTAAATACGCTATACACCCTCCTTCTTCCAACTGGGTTTACGCCTCCAGATATTCCTGCAGACAATCAGCTCACAGAGGAACGTGTGGCTTTGGGGAAATTGCTCTTTCATGACACTCGTTTGTCCATTGACAATTCAATTAGTTGTGCGTCTTGTCATCTTCAGTCTTTGGCGTTCGCCGATGAAGTTCCATTCAGCTTCGGAATCAACAATGCCGAGGGGCTAAGAAACGCCCCGTCTCTAGCAAATGTGGCTTGGCAAGAAAGATTATTTGCCGATGGCGGTGTTCCAAATCTTGAAATGCAAGTAATTGCACCGCTGCATGACCCAGTTGAAATGGGACATCATATACCAGACATCGTTGCTCAGCTAAAGCAGGACCCGACCATCCAGCACATGAGCCAATTGGCCTACGGAAGAGAGTTCGATACCTTTGTAATCACCCGCGCCATAGCTACATTTGAGCGAACAATCATCAGCGGCCAGAGCAGGTACGACCAATACTTGTATCAAGGAAATGAAGCTGCACTTTCGCAAGCTGAAAAAAATGGAATGGACCTGTTTTTCTCTGAGCAAACCCAATGTGGAAATTGTCATTCTGGGTTCATGCTTTCAGACATGACCTTTCAAAACATCGGACTCTATGACGAGTATGAGGACATTGGCAGAGAACGTATTTCCTTGGATCCAATGGACAACGGAAAATTCAAAGTGCCTTCGCTTCGCAACGTGGGGCTTACCGCACCCTACATGCATGATGGCTCTCTGGAAACACTAGAAGAAGTTGTGCTTCATTTTGAAAATGGAGGCGTGGGCCATCCGAATCAAAGTGAATTGATTGCTCCTTTTGAACTAACCGAAATTGAAAGACAAGATTTGATCGCATTTTTGAATTCGCTTACAGACGAAACCCTGCTGTCAAATTCAGCCTACGCCCCATGAACTTTTAGATTGGTAAATTTGTAGTGACTTTATGAAATTTAAAAACCTCATCGGATTTGGACTTGCACTAATATTAGTGAGTGCTGTTGCATGCAAAAAAAATGAGCCAGTGCCTTGTCCCGACGGTTTTTCACCAACTCCTTACGTCCTTGTAATTCCCCCTTTTTTCCCACCCATGGATATTCCAGAAAACAACCCAATTACGGTTGAAGGAGTTGATTTGGGCCGGCATCTATTCTGGGAAAAGGAACTTTCTGGAGACAATACCTTGTCCTGTGGGAGTTGCCATTTGCCTGAAAATGGGTTTTCAGATCCCGCTCAATTCAGCACGGGTATCACAGGAGAACAAGGAAACCGTCAATCAATGGCTTTGGTCAACCTAGGTTGGGCAAGAGATTATTTCTGGGATGGAAGAGCTCTGACGCTTGAGGATCAAATTAGAGAACCTGTTCCCAATCCCATTGAAATGAACCAGTCTTGGGAAGATGCGTTGGAGAAACTTCGGAATTCTGAATTTTATCCCGGCATGTTCGCAGCCGCTTTCGGAGACGAAAACATCA
>CAZKMC010000470.1:977-1574 GCA_964553485.1 uncultured Comamonadaceae bacterium | reverse complement strand
ACTTTCCACATCCAGATGGGCCTAAAAGGGTTACAAACTCTCCTTCGTCAATATCCAATGATATATTTTCCACACCCCGTACATTACCAAACTTTTTGGTTAGATTATCAATTTCAATAATTTTTGGCACTCTAAGGGCTCCGATATAAATTAGAGTCCGCTAAACATCCGCGAACTCTATTATTTTATAAAATTTTATTGAGATTTAACAGCATTCCAAGCGTTGGTATATGTAGTCAAACGTGATCCCAAGCTGGTCCAAAGCATTAAGCTGTTCAGATAATCTGGATCATCTTGGTGCAGAGCGCTAAATTCTTCTGCAGTCATAAAGGCCTTAGCAGCAACTGGGTTTGTCGAAGAGTAGCCATTCACTTTGAATACGCCTGCTTGGCCTTCAGAGCCGCTGGCCATATTTAAGAATTTATAAGCGCAATCCTCATTCGGCGTGCCTGCAACGATCATGTTGCTGTCCATCCAACCCTCGGCGCCCTCTTTGGGAATAAATTCGACCACATCTATCCCATCAGCGGCAAGTAACGATGATTGGTAACCACCCCATGTGTTATATGCAACATGAAACCCAGCATCAAAGTTGAA
>CAZKMC010000470.1:0-967 GCA_964553485.1 uncultured Comamonadaceae bacterium | reverse complement strand
GTTGGAAATCCAAACCTCACCTGACTTATACAGATCAACAAGCTCACCAGCAGTGGCCCAATACTTGCGGATATTTGGGCGCTGTTCAAGTAATTTTTCCTGAGCGTTTGCAATTTGCGCATCGGTCAAATTATAAATATTCATATCGCCATTCAAACGTGCAGCAACCCACAATGCACTTTTATCATCCCAAAGAGAAACGCGTCCCTTAAGTGCCGGATCCCAAAGATCTGCGATTGAGGTCGGTGGTGTTGGGAATTTATCTTTTAAATACATAAATGGTATAGCGCCCCAAGCATAAGGCACACCAAATACCTTGCCATCTTTGTTGATACCCTCAGCCTCGGTGAACTGAGTATACAAATCGTTCCAAGCAGAAATTTTTGAAACGTCAATGGATTGGACAAATCCGGCATCAATTAGTGATTTAGTTGTATCAATCGAAGGCGTCACGATGTCAAAAACTCCACCACCGGCGGCTAGCTTTGGAGCGAAATCATCATTTGAACCGACGTAGGTCGCAGAAACTTTACAGCCAGTTGCTGCTTCAAATGGCTCCACGACGGAAGCGTCAGCATACCCCTCCCAAGTAAGTATGTTTAATTCTCCAGCAGAAACATTTCCGGACATTACTACCGTAAATATTGCTGAAAGGCTTGTTTTCAAGAAAGCTTTTTTATTTTTCATGTTTTGTTGTCTCCCTTTTGGAACCAAAAATAATAGAAAACGGCTCTTCATTAGATAGTTATCTTATTATAAAACCTTAAGATTTCCCATTAACCCAAAAAAGATCTGCAAAAGCAAGCCTTTTAAAGTAAATCTGTCTAAGTCTAAATGGCATTGCCATACTCCAAGAATTCGGAATAGTATCGATGTACGCCAGCTATCCGTTTTCAAAGCCGCATCTGTGCTTTTTGTTTACCAGAGCTGCGGCGGTGCGATCGGGTCGGTGGTCAAGTTCAGAGCA
>CAZKMC010000469.1:0-1585 GCA_964553485.1 uncultured Comamonadaceae bacterium | reverse complement strand
GGATATCGAACACTTTGGTTGCTATAGTTGGAGGAATTCCAATGATATCGGAAGTAGCAAGAAGTTCTGCCAATATTGCCAATGGAGGCAGAACACAATGGGCTAACTTTTTCCATGGACTTTTTCTCCTAGTGTCAGTATTACTAGCTTTTCAGGTTCTTGAACTGATTCCAAATGCGGCTCTAGCGGCTATGCTGATTACTGTAGGAATCAAGCTTGCGCATCCGAAAGAGTTTGTTCATACCTATAAAATTGGACCAGAACAGCTAGCCATCTTCATTACAACGATATTTTTCACTCTGTTTGAAGACTTGCTAATTGGAATTGCTGCAGGGATGTTGCTCAAAGTTGTGTTGCACATATTTAAGGGGGCGTCATTGAAATCTCTTTTGAAGTCAGGTGCCGCAATCCAGGACGACACAAAAATGGTCACCTTGATATTGGGTGAGACTGCGGTGTTTACGAATTATTTAAGCATAAAAAAACAACTTGATTCTATTCCAGCCAAACGACAAGTCAGAATTGAATTGGGCTCTACACTACTGATAGATCATTCCGTGATGGAGAATCTTCATCATTTTCAGGAGGACTATCAACGGGCAGGAGGTTATGTTGAATTTGCAGGGCTGGAAGAGTTGACTCAAGTGTCAGAGCATTCTCTTTCTGCAAGGATAAGACGTCAGGAGAAACGGGAGAACATTAATGACTTTGTGCAAAATTTCAGTGGATCCAAATTCAGCGAAAAGCACGTGCTTCATGAATTGAAACACTATTTGCCTTCTCAAGCTGCATTGAAGGATTTTGTTCACCACAATTCACTCCATGCATTCCAAGAGAAAGAGTTTTTCGAAGCAATTTTTAGTGCCTCAAAAATATTTGGTATTCAAACAACCTTCAATATCAATGAGTACAGAAAGATGCATGCCCAAGGGCGTATAAAGGATGAAGTATTAACGCGCGTTTTGAAACAAGAAAAGGGCAATGACCAACTTGTCTTGTGGAAGTTTAAAATGCTTGAAGAGACTTATCATCATGTGCCAACCCAGAGAATTGGTCAGCTTAGAAGTGAATGGAAAAGCATTTGTCATTTTGATATTGAAAATGCGGTTCAACCAAAGCTGTTCCGAATTATCTGCAGTTATTTAGATCAAGGTATAGCCCTTTGGCATTTTCCATTTGAAGACAAAGGTCTCATTGAAGCAATCAGAACACTTGAAGAGAACAGTTCTGTCAGTTTTTTTAGGTCTGACTTTGCAAAAAAACTCTTGTTTGATCATGAATTGAGCATCGAAAACTTGCTGAAGATTGCTGTTGGAGACCCAGCTTATTATGAGCAATACATTTATGACCAACAATTTTCTCATAAGGGATGGAGTGGAATAATAAATGCGATTGAATCCAACCCAGAGACATTGCTTTATCAGAAGTCTATTCGCCTTACGGACTTCATTCTATTGGAATTATTGCTTGAAATAGATGAGTTAACCATGCAGTTTGGAACGAAGTGGGTGCCTTTAGGAATGGCAACTATGAAGGAACCTCAGGCATATTTCAGTCCCGTTGAAACTGGTGAATTTGAAGAAAT
>CAZKMC010000468.1:0-1585 GCA_964553485.1 uncultured Comamonadaceae bacterium | reverse complement strand
TGATGCTATTTCCAGTTTTTGTTCTCCTTTCAGTCTTTCAGATGGATAGGCTCGAATAATATTGCCTTCAATCAATAGGCTGATTGAATTAACCCCTTGAAGTGAGACAAGCCCATCTAAATTTTGGGATGCCAAAAGAGGGTCTGAGAATTGAATAATCAGACATTGTTCTGGATGTTGATTGACACTCACATCAACCAGTTTGAAATCGCCGAGGGCAGGAATTTCTTTTTCTATCTTCCCGATGTCTTCTGAACCAACATGTTGTCCATCCCAATTTAGACTTATGACACCTTTTGATTCTTGTCGGCTGATACTATCAACCGTAAAGTAGTGATAGAGACCATTGTTTTCATGGCGCCAAGAAATAGATAACGATTTTCCATTTTGATTTGCTTCAAGAACTTGCTCAATGTTTTGGTTGTTGGCCTGATCCTCAGTTTTTAATAACCCTTCAATAAATTGCCAGTTAAGTTCAGTATTTGAATAATTCTGAACACTCTGGACTTCAATGTTTAGGTGCTGTGTGATGGTTCTGAAGCCGAAATTGAAAACCCCAAAATTATCATCAACCATGACAAATTGTCCAAGCTTGAAGTGACAATGATATTCCGTTCCGGATAGAAGATTTTCGTTTGGGACAAATGATAATGTCTGGTTGTCCAACCACATAGCGGAACCTTGGATGTTTGGTTCAAAATCAAAAGGATTATTTTCAATGAGTTGGTTTAATTCCGGTGAAGACTCAACTGGTTCAGTAAGTCGAATCATTATTCGAGAATTCGAGTTGATTATACCAGAAGTGAAACCCGAGATATAAGGGCTGAAGTCATTGATTTCTGAAAACTCCTCCTTGTTATTGCAAGAAGTAAGAATAATTCCAAAAGTCAAGCAGGATAGGAAGAGAGGAAGCGCAAAATTTTTCATCGGTGCGGTTGAGTTCGATTTCTAAGGCAAAATAGAATAACAAATTCGTCTTCAGAAGTAAATAAATGAAATCGCACAACTTTTTGGAGTAATCGCACATAAAATCAAAAAAGTCGATGAGCTAACCCATCGACTTTTAAATAAGGCCTTTGTTTTTATGCTTAGGGGCAGATTGTGCCAAAAATACTAAGAAAACTAAGCATGTCTGCTGTATCAGTCACTCCATCTCCATCCATATCGGTCATACAGCCGGAGCATCCGAATTCTGCAAGCATGGTTAAAAGGTCAGCCACATTTATATACCCATCATTATTGAAATCTCCTAAACAAGGAGAGAGTTCATCATCTTCAACTGTCCCGTTGCAATCATTGTCCATTCCCGACGCAGTGCCTTGAGCTCCTGGATATACAAACTCATTTGTATCGTCGCAATCAGTGTTGTCTTCAACATAGTTGGCAGGAGCAAGACAGGCCAAGAGGCTTGTTTCTGGGTCGCCAAATCCGTCACCATCTGAATCTGCATAATAAGTGATAGACGGGTAGGTGCAGTTTCCGTCGTCACAACTAGCAGCAGGGTCATAATTACATGCTAAAGCGTCTATGCAGCCATCGGGTAATTGGCAGCTGCCGTCGTCACACTGAGCTGAAGCATTGTAAT
>CAZKMC010000467.1:0-1604 GCA_964553485.1 uncultured Comamonadaceae bacterium | reverse complement strand
CATTATCCATTACCCATAAATATTTACCCATAACCCGTATCATCCCTGCCGGCCCTGGCGGACCGGGCTGTGGAGAATCCGCCTCGTTGGGGCTTATATTTTGGTCTTTGTTGATTTGAATGAATGACCTTCAGCTTTTCACTTTAAACCTTTAACCTTTAATTTTTCCTCTCTTTCCTCTCTTTCCATTTCCTCTCAAGAAATTCCTACTTTGCAACCTTCGACCAACAAATCCAAAAATGCTATACTCCATCCTCCGTCCCATAATGCACCTGTTCCTATCGGCGTTCTTTCGGAGAATTGAGGTCATTGGAGAAGAGAACATTGTGAAAGATGGTCCTGCGATATTTGTGGCGAACCACCCGAATGCGGTAATTGACCCATTGGTAGTGGCGGTGGTCCTTAAGCGCCAAGTTCACTTTCTTGCTGGGGCTAACTGGTTTGGAAAGGGACTCAAGGCGAAGATCTTCAAGGAACAATTCAACATGATTCCAGTCTATCGTCCCTGGTTGGCGAAGGGCGAAAAAGTGAGCAACGATGACATGTTTCGCGATTGCTACGAACACTTGTCGAATGGAGATTGTATTGCACTTTTCCCTGAGGCAAGTAGTATCACTGTTTCTAAGATCAGAGAACTGAAAACAGGTGCTGCCCGAGTCAAGTTGGGATATGAACAGGACTCGAATTACTCAGGGTTAGTACCGATCATACCTGTAGGCCTGACCTATTCAAACCCACATCAATTTCAAAGCAGGTTGGTGGTGAAGATTGGGGAGCCCGTAGATTTTCATTCATCAGTTGAAACCACTGACCCGAAAGAAGTCGCCAGGGAGATGACCAGTAAAATTGAAGAGGCGCTGAAAGACACCATTGTTCACATCGACAATGATGAAAACACAAGCCTAGTTAGAAAAGTGCAGCATCTTCTGGTTGACACGTTTAGAGCAGATTCCAGCGTTTCGCATCAAGACAGTGAGGCCAACTTCGAGTTTGCCCAAAAAGTAGCCAAGGCTGTGAAGCATTTCGAAACCACGGACGAAAAGAGTTTTGACAATGTGGTTGCACAGATCAACGCCTATTTTAAAGAGCTCAAGAAATATGGCCTCGCGGATGCCAATGTGAGCGAATCTGAATACCTGAAATCGTCCATCGCTAAATGGATGTTGCTTATCATTGGTTTCCCGCTGTTTGTGGTTGGTGTTGTGGCGTATTATCTACCGTACCTATTGGCCAAGGTTGTGTACTGGAAAAAATTCATCCCCATGATGACCGAAGAAGATGAAGACGGCAAACTGGATACTTCGTTTACCGGCTCACTCATCTTCCTCATGGGGCTGTTGATTTTTGTGGTATGGACCACCTTGTTATCCTTAGGTGTAGCCTGGCTCGCGGGACATTGGCTGGCAGGAGTAGTAGCGTTGGTGCTTGGCTATCCGATTATGCGTTTTGCGCTGTATTATGCCAAGATTGCTTTGAGAGTTAAGCAAGACTTGAAAGGAAAGAAAATTCGTAGGGAATACAAAGAAGAACTCTCCGCACTGTCTGCAGAGAGGAAGAGGCTTATTGGGGTGCTGCGGGAATTTCGGGAGCAGTTTCTAGTAATT
>CAZKMC010000466.1:0-1640 GCA_964553485.1 uncultured Comamonadaceae bacterium | reverse complement strand
CGGAACTAATCCTACCATGCTATATGGCTACGGTGGATTCAACGTAAGTTTAACTCCGTCATTTTCTACTTCAAACATCATCTTACTTGAGAATGGCGGGGTATATGCCATGCCTAACTTGAGAGGTGGAGGAGAATATGGAGAAGATTGGCATGAAGGCGGAATGCTTTTGAAAAAGCAAAATGTTTTTGACGACTTTATTGCTGCAGCTGAATATCTCATAAAACAGAAATACACCTCCTCTGATAAATTGGCCATTGCCGGTGGTTCAAATGGAGGATTGCTGGTTGGAGCCTGTATGACTCAGCGTCCAGAATTATTTAAAGTTGCATTCCCCGCAGTAGGAGTGATGGACATGCTCCGTTACCACAAATTCACAGTTGGCTGGGGTTGGGTTCCAGAATACGGCAATGCCGACAGCAGCAAAGTGGATTTTGACAATCTTTTGGCCTATTCACCGCTACATAACCTCAATGATGGTGTGAGCTACCCAGCTACAATGGTGACTACAGCAGACCATGATGACCGTGTAGTTCCTGCACATAGCTTTAAATTTGCTGCAAGATTACAGGCAGCGCACAAAGGCGAAGCTCCGGTTCTCATTCGAATAGAAGAAAGGGCGGGCCATGGTGCCGGAAAACCGACATCCAAGATACTTGATGAACAAGCTGATAAATGGGCGTTTATGTTCTTCTGTATGGGCGAAGAACTCAAGTAGAAAAAAAGAACAATACCTCCAATAAAAAAAGCTCCAATAGGGGCTTTTTTATTGGACATTGGCTGTGATCGTGAGTTTTTCTGGCTCCGTTCCAGCATTGGTGAAAACCTGCACAACACGCACCACATTGCCAGATTTATTTCCGGGATTAAAAATGACCAAGATCTCGGCTTTTTCTCCGGGAGCAAGGACGTTTTGACTTAGTTCAGGGACGGTGCATTCGCAAGTTGCCGCAATACTGTCGATGCGCAGAGTATCTGTCCCTGTGTTTGTGAAGGCAAAAGTGTATTCCACAGGATAGTCTGCCTGAATGTTTCCAAAATCATGGACCCGTTGGAGTGGTTTGAATTCGGCAAAAAGACTATCGGGAGAAGCGCGCTCAACGCTCTGAATCTCAATCTTTCTTTCTAGCGATGCTGCCCTACTATAAATAGAAAGCTTTTCATCGCCTAGCTCGTCGCTTACTTCTTGATCTGCCATATACTCTCCAAAGGGCACTTCCATAAAAGTGAGGCGACCACCAGAAGAATCTGAGTTCTGAATAAATGGAAGAAAGACTCCACTTTCATATTCAGCAAGATAATTTACCAGACTGCTTATTCTCCTTTTAGTTAGGTTTACGTTGTAATCGCTTTTGGCTCTGGGACTGGCAAATCCTTTGATGGTAAGTTGGATTTCCCTTCCTTCTCGCAGCTCATTCAAAAGCAGCCTTGAAAATTGAGTCAAATCACTTCTTCCTTTGTCTACCTGAAATGCAAAGAAGTCCTCTACGTCATATTGTGCATTGTCCTTGTCATCTCCGCTAAGGCCCTTGGTGTTTTCTCTTAAGTATTTAGGAATCAGTTTTTTATAACTGTCATAAGCCTCCAAATAGCTCAATTGAGTGGTGGTGTCTCTCGAATTTGGGTTAGGCTCATCGTTG
>CAZKMC010000465.1:0-1645 GCA_964553485.1 uncultured Comamonadaceae bacterium | reverse complement strand
CTGCTAGCCGATATCTCCCTCGGCTGGTCCAATGGACTTCTTCCTATCCACTAATTTTGGATCTTAAGGCTTCTCTTTTGTGATGCCTCGATTCACTATAGGGGTATATGAGTTATTCCTGACGGCCAAGTCGCTTTGATTGGGTCCGTTGGCACTCTTCTGATTTATGCCGCTGATGGTGTTAGGCCCCTTCGTCACATACTCCGTCTGCACCACCCTTGGCATACTAGGCATATTGTTTGTCATATTGCTTGGTTGATACTTGTTCTGGTAACCAGCTTACGGAGTTTAATAAGAATTTCCGCTGGGGCCGGAGCCTGGACCAATCCTTGCAGCCTCCTGGTAGTTGGATTGTTGTACCATCTTCTGTTTCAGATATGCGTTCTCAGATTTCATTGGTTGTTACGGCATGAAAGTCATCTTATCCTACTACTGCTCATGCTGCTAAGCGAGTTAGTTTTTGTGCATCTCGAGTTTTCTTCTGTATCGATCTTCCATTTGCAATGATTGTTTAAAATTGATAATGGGTTATTAATTTTCAAATTAAGCGCTTGTTTACGAAATGTGAATTAAATAAGGAGTTAAATTTATCAATTGTTTTTAAATTATTATTTCTGAAAAATGTAAGTGATTCGAAAAGCTCATTGATTTTTTGCGCAGACATATGATTAATTCCAACAGTAAATTCTTGGATGACGCCAACCAAGGCAACATGACCCAGCAGTCGGTGCTGAATGCCTTTGACTTTTCAGCGATTGAGGAGATGGATCCATCTTTGGGTAAGTCTTAATTGACCAATGATCTAAATTCAAATTGTAGCTGAGGGACACATCGTAACCTTCGATAGAGAGGCGCCATTTGAACTCAGAATTCAGGACCCAACAAGCGGGCCTCAAGAGGTCGGAACCCTAGAGGCTATTAGAGTCAAAGTTTTGCAATTAGGAGACCCAAATAACCTTCAGAATGTGAAAATAGAGCATCGGAAAACGACCTATTTTTTCACTACACCCACATTGTGGACGAGGATTCTTTTAGACACATGCAGGAAAATTAAAAGCTAATGATTGAATTCTCAGACTACATAACCATCCTGATAAAAATGGTGAATTCGTGCATTAAGGAGCCCCATTCGTTCCTGGCCGTCTTCATCATGAACCGTGATGGCACCGCGAAGCTTGACTTCATTCAGAACATTGAGTATAAGTTCATTGAGCTGCTATCTTGCGATTTCATGGCGAGCCCGGAAGACACAGTGCGCCAGAGCATCACATTCAGGTACAACAGCGTTAAGTCCAAGGTTGCCCTGATGGAGGCCAGACTGAAAGACGTAAACAACCTGGTGAAGGTGAAGAATCCTTCCCTTTTGCTATAATTGTAGAAACAGAACCCATAGATGCAGAATTCGATGAACCACTCAAAATCAAGCAAGTTCATGACATCAGGTTACTTGGTCGTAGTAGTTTCCTGCACAGGTTGCTGAGCAGGTACCTTAGTAGGGCTCTCATCACTGCTGTCACTATCACTCTCGGACTCCTTGGCAGCACCGCTGATACCAGCAAAGAGAGCATTTTGCATCTACGCTTTCTTCTTGTCTTGCTTAGATAAGGCAGGCTTGGCTGGCTCAACTTTAGTTTGAGGAGCTGGG
>CAZKMC010000464.1:0-1645 GCA_964553485.1 uncultured Comamonadaceae bacterium | reverse complement strand
CAATGCTTGCTTCACTGAGCTTCTCAAAATGGCATAAATACTCCGCTCATCCTGAAATTTAATTTCAGTCTTTGTTGGGTGGATATTGACATCTATCAACCCCGGATCAACTTCCAAGTGCAAAGCATAAAAAGGATGTTGCCCCTCACCTATCAATCCTTCAAATGCAGTTTTTACCGCATGATTCAGGTAGTTGCTCTTGATAAATCGATTGTTGACAAAGAAAAATTGTTCTCCCCGAGTTCGTCTCGCAAACTCTGGTTTACCTACAAACCCTCTAATCCGAACTATGTCAGTTTCTTCACTCACAGGAACCAAGCGTTCATCATAACGAGTACCGAAAAAAGCTACTAATCGCTGACGAGTATTCCCTGGCTTGAGATGAAACAACTCCTGTTCATTGTGGTACATCCGAAACTCAATGTCTGGATGTGGAAGGGCAATCCGCTGAAATTCATCAAGGATATGCTTCGTTTCTACAGCATCCGATTTGAGAAAATTCCGTCGAGCGGGTACATTGTAAAACAAATTCTTTACACTGAACGAAGTGCCCGCCGCACATTGACATGGTTCATGGGTCTTTATCACAGACCCTTCAATCTCAACTAAAGTCCCAAGGTCATTTTCTATTGGCCTGGTTTTTAACTCTACGTGGGCAATGGCAGCAATAGAAGCAAGTGCTTCACCCCTAAACCCCTTGGTTCTAATCGCAAATAACTCTTCCGCATTGGTGATTTTAGATGTTGCATGACGCTCAAAAGCAAGTCGAGCATCGTTCTCACTCATCCCATTGCCATCATCTATCACTTGGATTAAAGCGCGCCCAGCATCCTTTATAATCAATTTAACCATTTTAGCGCCAGAGTCAATTGAATTCTCAACCAGCTCTTTCACAACTGAAGATGGACGTTGCACTACTTCACCGGCGGCTATTTGATTCGCCACAGAATCGGGCAGTAGTTGAATGATATCAGACATATTTCTGTCGAGGTACTTTATTGCCAAATTTCTAACCATACCAGTCCTCGGTAGGTCAGAAATATTAAAATGATTAATATCACTAACAGCCTATATGCTGCAGCTTTAGAAGCTGATTTGTAACTGCCGGATCGTCGGGAAGACCTGCTAAACCGGATCTCCCTAGGTGGGACTGCCTCAGTTTCGGCCTTTCCAACTTCACGCTCAACACCATCTTTACGATTTTCCCATTCCGTTTTCTGCGGATCGTAATGTCTGGTTTTGAGCTGAAATCGACGAGGATTTATTCTCACATTCCTAAAAAACGAGGGTAGCTTAGGGGCTTCCATTGCGTGCAAATTTAGGGGTTTTATTGAGGGCACCTCAATTTTGAACTCTCTTAACACCTTAAGTAACGTTTGAATTTCGAAAATCGCCTGAAACCTATATCTCTTTACTCGGAATCAACAAGTTCCTCATTCTGATTCACCGATTCCAGACAATGATAAAGCTTCTTTAGTTCCCACACAATCTGGGAAAAATGAAGTGACTTTTTGAATCACTCGCTCCACAATTGCATCGGGACAAGAAGCGCCACTGCTGACAATAACATGAAGGTTTTCTTTTGCTGGTAACCAATCCTTGGATTCAACCCGCTTCTTAAGCCCCAGATCAAAATGGCAGATAG
>CAZKMC010000463.1:698-1676 GCA_964553485.1 uncultured Comamonadaceae bacterium | reverse complement strand
GTATCATGAACATGGCTGAAAATGATCCAAATGCTTCCAATGCCTCCGCATTGATACGTGATCATGTATATGAAACGGACATGCGCGAATTGAACCAGGATGGTTTTGGAAAATACGCAGAAAGAAATTTTGCTGTGCCAGTTGGTGCAGGAGTACAATTCTTAATTACGGACCGTTTCCGCGGAAGAGTTGGAACCGAAATGCACTACACATTAACCGATTTGGTAGACAATACTACTTCCGAAAGTGCTGGTTCCAGAGCTGGAAATGATAAAAATGATCGTTTCTTATATTCATCGGTAGCTGTGAACTATGACTTGAACATCACTCCTAAAGGTGGTGAGCCGATGCCATTCGAAATGTTTGGAGATGAAGACGATCCTGCATTGGCGATGATTGATATGGATAGTGACAATGACGGCATTCATGACTTTGTAGATAAGTGCCTAGGCACCCCTGACGGGGCGCCAGTGGACGAATTTGGATGTCCAGTAGATGCCGATGGTGATGGTTTTCCGGATTACCGAGATGAAGAAGCAATGTCGCCGCACATTGCAGTAGACTTTGAAGGTATTGCACTGTCCGATGAAGAATTGGCTGAACGCTACTATATGTGGTCAGACAGCATTCCATGGAAAACTGGAATGTGGAACGAAGTTTACGCCAAAGTAGATTCTGACCCAAGTCACAGGACAAATCAATATAGCATTCAAGTTGGAGCAGAAAGCGAAGGACTAACTCAAGCAGAGATCAACGCCATTCTTTCTTTGAAAGACGTTACCGCCCTTGATCAAATGGGTGAACAAGTCTATGTAGTTGGAATGTATGAGCATTTGCCAGAGGCAGTAATGCGCAAACTAGAACTGCAGAGAGAAGGAATCAATGGCGAAGTAGTTAAGCAAGATGAAGGCCGTTTGGTGTCTGTGGGAGATGAATCACTTGCTGCAGAGGCCGAACTGGTTGCTGTATTGGCAGACT
>CAZKMC010000463.1:0-688 GCA_964553485.1 uncultured Comamonadaceae bacterium | reverse complement strand
CTGCGAAGTCATAGGCGATGGAGCTGCTCACTTTAGAGTACAAGTAGGTGCGTTCCGTTATGAACTGAACGACAATATTTTTGCCGGCATCAATGACATCATTGCCCTTAAGGGAGATGACGGGTTGACCCGATACATGACTAAAAGCTACGACTCTATTGAACAGGCCGCTGTGCGTAAAGTAGAACTATTACTTAGAGGATTTGTTGGAGCATTTATTTCTGCTTACCGCGACGGTCAAAGAATTCAACTTAGAGATACGAGCGTTAGAATTAAGGCAGGCGCAGAAGACTTGATTGTGGATAAGGAAAACTCAAGCATCAAAGCTGAGAAAGTGAATTTCACCATTCAACTTGGTGTGTTTTCAGAGGATATTCCAACATCTACTTTGGACGTTTATTTAAGTCTTGGAGATATTGAAACCAACATGAACAATGAAGGTAACATGTCCTATTACACGGGTAGCTTCCAAACATTACTGGAGGCAGAACAAAAACTTGCAGACATTCAAATGAGTGGAGTTCCTGAAGCAGTAATTGTGGGTATCTTCAATAGTAGAATTATTCCTTTGGAAGATGCTAAAAACATCAAACCAGAGAAGCTGGAAGCTGTGATGAATAACGAATGATCAAACAAGCACTTTAGCCGCTATTGAGTTTGTCGCAATATTAAATAAAAGCCAGATGTA
>CAZKMC010000462.1:0-1717 GCA_964553485.1 uncultured Comamonadaceae bacterium | reverse complement strand
GGCCCAAAGTATCTTCTTCTAAATTCTGACGCACTGCTACCCAGTCCACCCATTTTCCATCTGGAAGCATCGCTTGTCCATCCCAAATGCGACTCTCGGCGTGCACATTTCCGGTCATTCGTATTGTACCCTCGGTCTTCTCAATATCCATTTTGAACGACATCTGCACGATGTTGTTTTCCTGAACCATTTTCACCTTGACCTTTGAAGTATCAGCCCCTTCAGCCGTTTTCTCTATTAAATCAAAACTAACTTTGTACTCTCCCGGCTCACCCTCTACTGTAAGTGGATAGAGGACTTTATTGAGTGTGAAATTGTAGTTTCCAGAAAGATCTGGGTCTGTGCGATCTGCCAGCATGTATGAGAATCCTTGTACCCAGTTTTCGTAGATCTTTGTCTTGTTCTCAGTGTCAAATAAATTTCCAGAAGTAATTAGGAAGTTGGCCATCTTACCACTTTCCAAACTGCCTACTTGTTCCTCAATTCCAAGCATGCTTGCAGGAACCATCGTGAGGGCGTCAAACGCTCTTTCGGGACTTAACCCGTTCGTAATTGCTTTCTTCAAATTGTCGAAAAACATCTTGCTGTTCTTCATGCCGGATGCGGTAAGCGCAAATTCGATGTCGGCGTTCTGAAGTGCGGCAGGATTGCCCGGAGCCATTTCCCAATGCTTCATTTCATTCAAAGAGATCAACCTTGTGAGGTAGGGGTCTGTGACATCAAATGCGTCTGGAAACTCCAGAGGGATCACAAATTTCCCGCCCGTTTCTTTCATGGCGTCGAGGTATTGGTATTCGTCGCCGCTGCCCACAAAAATGTACTTTTTGTTGAATTCGTCGCCAATTTTATCTGCCCGTAATACATCTTGTTTTACCTCACAATTGAAGAATTGCGGCAGGTTTTGTTGTGCGTTGAAGGCTGCCAGGCTCAAGTTGATTTCTCCTGTGTTTTGAGCCGAGTCATACCACATAGCATCGTAGTAAGTTTGCCTGAGGAGGGCTACTGAACCCATTATAGAACTTGGGTAGTCCTGTGAAGAAGAACCCTTTCTGAACGAATAGTGCGCAGAGGCTTTTGCGGAGATCAAGTTGAGGTTTTCATCTTCTCCCAATGTGATCACAGCACCTATTCCGCGGGAAATGCCATCTGGCAAATGCGTCAAAACCGTTCCGAAACCCATGGCTCGTAATTTCTCTGCTTCTTCCGCTTTGTGTTCTACCATGGAAGAAGCATCGGTTTCGGGACGAATGGCTTGATTCCAACCAAAAGGACCTTTTTTATTGGTAAGCATCTGAGGACTTGGGTCCCATTTAGCACGTTCCACTTTTGGCAAACCGTAGGCAGAATTCAAGTCAATGAAGGACGGATAGATGTGGTTTCCCTCCATATCCAGTACACGTGTATTGCTTGGAATTTGAACTTCCGATCCGCATGCAATGATCTGGTCTCCCTGGATCAAAAGCGTAGCGTTTTCAAGCACTACCCCCGTTTTTTGGTGAATGACGGCATTGGTGAAAGCCGTGTAAGTGACTTTCTTTTCTCTGGTTCCATTGACTGGAAACGTGGGTTGTGCGCACATCGCAAAAGACAAGAGCATTGCGAAAGCTGACAGTAGGTATTTCATAAGCATTCCTTGAAGGCCCCAAATGTAGCCAACCAAAAGGTCCATTCCAAGCCATAATTAACAACCAAGTTGAGTGTAGTTGTTTACCTTTGC
>CAZKMC010000461.1:0-1719 GCA_964553485.1 uncultured Comamonadaceae bacterium | reverse complement strand
ATTGTGAACAGCGCGCAATTTCAATGGTATGATGGCCGCTATTGTGTGGTCTAGGGGCAATTTCATTAACGAGTAGCTCTCCCTCAGCCGTTAGAAATAATTCGACGGCAAGTATACCGATCATGTCGAGTTTTTCAATGATGTCAATGGCAATAGCTTTGGCTTGCACCTCTATTTCTGTGGAGACCGCTGCCGGTGAAAATAAAAACTCCACCAAATTAGCTTCTGGATTGAATTCGCATTCCACCAATGGGAAACACTTGGTTTGAAGGTCTGCGTTGCGCGCTACGATCACAGAAAGTTCTTTCACAAATGGAATACAGGCCTCGATGATAGAAGGCGCCTCAAAACGATGTTCGAAAGCCTGCTGGTTTTTGACAATCTGAACGCCTTTTCCGTCATAACCCCCTGTCCTGAGTTTATGGACTACAGGGAATTCAAAGGGAAGCTTGCCTTTATTATTTGTATCCCAAAAAACAAAGGGAGCAGTTGGAATTTGATGGTCGAGGTAAAACTGCTTTTGCAAGCCTTTATCTCGAATAAGTTCTAATATATGTGGTTGAGGATATACTTTAACACCCTGCTTTTCGAGCGCACGAAGCGCATCGGTATTGACGTTTTCGATTTCTACCGTAAGCAGGTCTTTATCTTGACCAAAGGCCATAATTGTGTTGTAGTCGGTGAGTGATCCTACTTGAAAGCTATAGGCAATTTGAGCACATGGGGCAGTTGGGTCGGGGTCTAGCATGTGCAATTGAATGTCAAAACTATTGGCTGCTTGGATGAGCATTCTCCCCAATTGACCTCCGCCGAGCACGCCGATTTGTAGTTCCCTACCGTACCATGTTTTTGCCATGCAGCAAAGATACGTTTAAAATTGTACCTTTGTATAACGATGCGTACAGCGGTTCACATACACGATCTTTCTTTTGCGCCCTTCATTTCGGAAACGACCATACAAACGCGAATAAAAGAAATTGCTAGCCAGTTAAGTACTGACTTTAACGGTAAGGACCCTATTTTTTTAGTGGTTTTGAACGGTGCCTTCATGTTTGCCTCAGACTTATTCAAACAACTTACCTGTAAGCCCGAACTCACTTTTGTCAAAGTAAGTTCTTACGTGGGTACGCAGTCTAGTGGTCGGGTAGATGAACTCATAGGTTTGCAAACTTCACTACACAATCGACATGTCATCGTGCTTGAAGACATTCTCGATACGGGTGTCACTATGGATAAAATAGTCAAGTTGCTGCAATCTGAACAGCCAGCCTCAATTGCCATTTGCACACTTTTACTTAAACCCCAATCTTATAAAGGAAAACAACAACCTAGTTATATCGGCTTTGAAATAGACGATCGTTTTGTGGTAGGCTACGGCCTAGATTACAAAGAAGGCGGTCGCGAACTCCCAGCCGTTTATCAATTAATTCAGTAGTTATGTTAAATATTGTACTTTTTGGCCCTCCAGGAGCAGGTAAAGGAACCCAATCCGAAAGACTTATCGAAAAATATGGTCTTGTGCATTTGTCAACCGGCGATGTCTTTCGCGCCAATATCAAAGGCGAAACAGAGCTGGGCAAATTAGCCAAGAGCTACATGGAAGCTGGGCAGCTGGTTCCAGATGAGGTCACAATCAATATGTTGCGATCTGAAGTTGTAAAACATGCGGTCCCAAAAGGGTTTATTTTTGACGGTTTTCCGCGCACCAATGCGCAAGCA
>CAZKMC010000460.1:0-1727 GCA_964553485.1 uncultured Comamonadaceae bacterium | reverse complement strand
GTGAAGGTAAAAATGGCAACTGATAGACTTCTTCATTGGTAACCCTGTTCACATAGAAAATATTTTCTCTGCTGTATACATTGGTCACACCTCCATTAAACTCCAGTATTCTGTTCTTGTCGAGTTGAATGGTTTTTCTAACAGAAATATCTAACCTGTGATAGACTGGCAAACGTCCTTCATTAAGTCCACCATATTGAATTCCGAGCTCGTTAGCGTTGTTAACAACGTAGTCAGTTCCAATTCCTTCGTTCACATTTGGAGGTTGATAGAAGCCTTGTGTTTGCGTAAAAGGAAGACCGCTTCCTAGGTTCCAACGTAAACTCGCTTCCCAGGTTTTCGTTTCTCCAAAAGCCTGCGATGCAACAAAGTTTATATTGTGTCTTCTATCAAAGACAGGATCATACCATTGAAATCCATCCCAACGATCAACATTCCCTAAGGAGTAGACAAACCACAGATAAGTGTGTTTGTCTTCATATTTAAGCACAAAATCAACTCCTTGAGCGATTCCAGACTCAATGATGAAATCTTTTTTGAGTGCATCAGGTCTTGCCGCATTGTCCGCATCATCTGGGAACAATTTATTCCTGTTCAAGTTGGTGAGTTGGGTAAAGGACTTCAAATACCCTTCAATATTCACACTTATTTTCTCTGTGATGTCGTATTCGAATCCGAAAATCAAGTGATTTGCCGTTTGGAGTGAATGCGTTACATCACGCTCTGTGCCATCGGATGTGAAAAACTCATCTTGCAAATTCTCTGGACCACTTAAGAATCCATAAAACAAGTTGACAACATCTCTATCAGAGTTAGCCGCAATAAGGTTTTGAGAATACATACCCGCTGCAGCTTTTATTCGGAGTCTAGGAGTGGCCTTATACTTGACTCCAATTCTAGGTTCCGGTCTCATTTGAGCCAATGAGCTATAATATTGTAATCTGAAACTAGGTTCTACTAAAAATTTACCCTTGGAAATTTTGTAAACTAAGTATGCCGCTAATTCGGTTGTATTCTCCTCTTGTTCCAAACTTACTCCCAAGGAATTGAAAGTTTGGAAATTGGTTTTCATACCTACTACTTCTACCCCATAGCGCAAATCGTCATCACCAAGTACATATTTGAAGTCAAGACCAAAGTTGAATCCATCTACTGAACTACTTCTATCCTTCAATCCTTCTTCTGCAAGCCTTACTTTATAGGTAGAAGCAGCAAAATGGCCGTTGATGAGTACAGGTGACCCCGCAGGAACAACTACAAAGTTTCCACCTCCACCATTGTTGACCCAATTCAGATTTGAAAGAGCAAGATATTTGACGTCATCCGAAAAACTGAACCCGTAGAGATTGAATTTACTTCCAGACTTCGAAGCAAATGACAACTTACCATAAGCATCAGTGAAATTAAATGGAAGACCGTCTTCATCAATATAATTGTAAAGGACTTTCGATGACTGCTCCAGATAAGAGTGCTTCAAAGACAAAATGTAACTGATTCCACCACCGGTATCACTGATTTTTTGGAGTGGTCCTTCAACTAGTATTTTGGCCCCAAATGGACTTGCCCCGATTTTTCCACTCACTTTATTCTTGTTGCCATCACGTGTGGTGATGTCCATGATACTTGAGATTCTACCCCCAAATTCAGCAGAAAAACCACCCGTATAGACATCTGCATTCGCAATGACATCTGAATCAAAAACAGAGAACAACCCGATACTGTGGAAT
>CAZKMC010000459.1:0-1736 GCA_964553485.1 uncultured Comamonadaceae bacterium | reverse complement strand
GATCCTGAATCTAAGGAACCTGAAACACCGATTTCAGGCAAAGCATTTTTTGAATTTATAGAATCCAGAATGGTCCAGTTCGGGAGGTCCATAGGAGCAAATTATGCTGAAGGGTTTACCACAGAGCGGACTCCAGGTGTAAAGTCCATTTTTGACCTAGTCTGAGTCATTTAAAGACCTGAAAAACTTCCAACTCTCCATTTTAGGCAGCAGAATTTTTGAAGAGACTAGCTCTTCCTTCAAGAAAAAATATCCCAGTGTGATTCCTTGAACAGAGTAAGCTATTGTGGCCGTCCAGGCCGCACCCATCAATTCGTAATTTGGAATCAAAATGAGGCCTGAAACAATTGAGGCCAGCAATGCAAGGCCAGAAGAAATAGTGTTCAAGTGATATTTTCCTGTTCCTGAAAAATGATGGGCGAAAATCACAGAGCATGCATTCACAAGCATTCCGATAGACAAGATGTACAAGATTTGTTTCAATTCCTCCATGTCAGATCCAAAAACCCAAGTATAGATTTCTTGAGGAATTACAAGCATAACGCCAACTACAAGCAAAGTCGAAATTAAGCTCAGGTGAAAAAATGTGACCGTTAATTTTTGGTTGTATTTCGCATCCTCAGAATTGGAAATGCGCGCATATTGCACCACACTTAGACTCTTGGAGAAATTCCACACTGCCTCACTTGCATATAGTCCCACGGAATATACACCCACTAGACCTCTACTAGCCACTAACAAATGTTCAAGAAAAAACAGATTCAATCTGTAATTGAACAATTGAAGCACATTGCCGGTCTGAGCAAATTTGCCATAATTCCACATTGCTTTCCATGCGTCATTGTGCCATTTAAATGATTCTCTAGTGAGCACTTTTTTACTCGCAATAAGTGCTAGGAGGAAGGTGGCAGAGAATGATGCTGCTAAAGCCATTACAAACGCCTCAATTTCGATGATTTTAAATACGAAGAATGAACAAGCAAGAGCTCCTGCCAATACCACCGATTGGATAGTGACTATGATGTTGTAGGCCTTGATTTTTTCTTGTGCCAATAAAAGCTGAAGGTGAAAGGTGAATAATGACTGCAGTAGACCTAGTGCACAAATTGCAGCGATGTAATTGTCTGGAACGGATGGGATCCATTGAAAGATTAGATAGGCAATCAACGCACAAAACAGCGCCCAAAGGTAAGCAGGCAAAACCAGTTTGGAAGGAGAAATGCGTGGGGCGAGGTAAACAATAGCCCCACCTCCGACGTAGTTATTTGCGGCTACAACAATAAGAACGCCTAATTGAATCAAAGCAGCAGTTCCTTGCCCTTCCGCCCCCAGAATTTGGCTGTTCATCATCACCACCAAAAATGTCAGCAACATCACCAAAAACCGAGAGCCGATGGTTCCTAAGATTTTGCTGATCATCTATTGAACAAAATAGATTGGTAAATGTGGGTGAATTGAGATGCAATATGTTGAATACTAAAGTGTTTCACTGCATAATCCCTCAACATCTCTGGATCTGGTTTTGAGCTGTCCAGTGTAAGGTATATTGCACTTTCCAATGCTTCTTCATCTTCAGATTCTACCAAGATTCCTTTGTCTTCAGTTAGATGCTCATGAATTCCACCCACGTTTGAGCTAATTACAGGAATACCAGATGAGAATGCTTCAAGGATCACACATGGTAGATTTTCATACCGGCTAAACATGAGGAAAACATCGCAAGATCTCATCAATTC
>CAZKMC010000458.1:0-1743 GCA_964553485.1 uncultured Comamonadaceae bacterium | reverse complement strand
GGAGAGAACGTTTGATTAATAACTAATAATTAGTAGTTAATAGCTAATAATTAAGGAGGCTTCGGACGTGTGGGCGGATAAAAATCCAAGTTCTATTTCCATTTCTAAAATCTATTTCTCCCATTAAGAGACTTGCGCTTATTTAATATATTGTTGCTTGTGTTCGATTTGATCAACAGATTCCAAAAAGGCCTGGTCCATAATTTCCAATCAATCTGGTTGTTAATTTTCTTTTTCGGCATCTGTATTTTTACCAGCCACTTACAGGCCCAAACAGAATACCACTGGACCTATCCAGAATGCAGTGCTACAATTGATAACATCTGTGCCTTTGAAGACCGTACTTTGATCATCAATGCTATATGGTGCCAAGAAGAGGAGATTGAGTATCAAGTGAATGTGGTAGCGTTAGAATCGGGTGTGGAAGTGGCAGAAATGAGCTATGATTCTACAAGGCTTCTATTTTCTTTTGCTGAAGACGACCTAGTGAACTTGATCCTACGCACTGCCGATGCTTTGCAGATGGTTTCTTTGAATACCCAGTTAGAGGAAGTGGCAGTACATGATCTCGGACTGCCGTATACCGCACATATTTTCAGCGCGGTCAAATTGGAATCCGGGTACTTAATAAACAGTCTGTCTGGAAGTTTGGTTTCGTTCACGGTCTACAGCGAGACCTTTGAGGTGATCGATTCTCATACAATGCCAGAACCAACACTTGCTTTCCCATCTAAGCTCACTTTCGCAGAGTTGTTAGAAAATGGCAAAGTTCTGGTGTCATTGTTTTGTGACAGAACCATCTATCTGGATCTAGATAATCTGGAAAATAGTCAGTGGCTTTCAGTCCTAGCCAACAATTGCATGTACTTGTCAACCATGGTTTATAACCCTGATTTCGGCGGGACGTTTTGTGCAATGACCTCAATGAATGGAGATAATAGTGACTTAGACGAGATTTGGATGATATTTCATGATGAAGCCGGCACAACATCTTCTTACTTCACCCTTGCAACAGACCAAAACCTCTGGGCAGGTGCTTCAGAGATCCAAGAGAACACGGTCAACTATTCGGCTTTGACAAGAGTCATTACACAGACCGTTGACTCCGCTGACTTTGCCTTTTACCGCACGGACCTTGAAGGAAACCTCTATTTCAGCTATGAGCATCATACACCAGACCGCTGGGAATATGCACCTTATTTAACTGAAACTTCGGAGGGTTTTTGGTTGTATAGTTCAGACAGGGCCAATGACGAAGAAAGTCTGGATGCTTTTGGATTATACATACCCAAAAGCATTGTAGCAGTGGAGGAATCAGAGATTGATTT
This sequence comes from uncultured Comamonadaceae bacterium, assembly GCA_964553485.1. Lineage (GTDB taxonomy): Bacteria > Bacteroidota > Bacteroidia > Flavobacteriales_D > Sanyastnellaceae > CAZKMC01. The sequence goes on along the minus strand of CAZKMC010000458.1, from coordinate 415 downwards.
TGCTGATCAATTTGTGGTGAATATGCTGCATGGAACTGTAAGCGTCAACCATCCTCAACAAGAAAGTTTTGAAGCAATCCTATATGATCTTCAAGGCCGACAACTTTTCCGAGAAAAAGGCAGTTCGATTGCTTTTCAAACCACCTCCCTTCCTGCTGGGGTGTATGTGTTAAGTTGTAAGAGTGGCAATGCCGTTTTTACCAAAAAGATCGCTCTACTCAGGGAGTAACTGAGCGATGATCTAGTTGGCGGTGGAAAATGCGAGATCTATTTCTCCCATTAAACACTTGCTCTAAATACTTCCGCTGGCGCGAGTCTGTGACTCGTGTCGGAAGGCAAATTGTGAATGTTTAATGTCCAATACTTAATGTCCAATGTTCAAGGGCAGTTAGAAATGGTTTTCAGTCTAAGTTCT
>CAZKMC010000457.1:0-1746 GCA_964553485.1 uncultured Comamonadaceae bacterium | reverse complement strand
GGAAAATGTTTTCCCTTGGCGATGATAATTCTATTTACTTATGGGTAAAAAATGAACATGTGATCCCCATCAAGGTTGCTATTTTTGATGAATTACCAGTTCAACTTCAAATAAGAGATTTTGATATCAAACTTCAATTGACACGGGGTGAAGAAGAGAAATTAGAATACGTCGTTCATCCAAATTCAAGAGGGCAATATGAGTTTGGAAACATCAATGTGCTGGTACAAAGCGGAATTGGACTCGTTCAAAGACATCACAACATCCCTGCGCATCAAGCAATACCTGTATACCCCAGTGTAATTCAGATGAAAAAATATGAACTGCAAGCCTTTGCAAAAGTATCCAACTACGAAGGCATTAAGCGTGTTCGCCGTTTGGGTCATAGTTATGAATTTGAACAGATTAAGACCTATGTTCAGGGAGATGACATCAGAAGCATCAACTGGAAGGCAACTAGTCGGAGGAATTTAGTCATGGTCAATCAGTATGAAGATGAGCGTGCGCAACAAATTTATTCTGTGATCGACAAGAGCAGGTCCATGCACATGCCGTTCCACGGGTTAAGCCTATTGGACTATGCGATCAACACTTCGCTCGTCATATCAAATATTGCTCTTAAGAAACATGATAAAGCCGGGCTCATTTCTTTTTCAAACGCCATTGGAACTACTATTAGAGCGGATCAAGGCCCGTCACAACTCAAAAAGATCATTGGCGCATTGTACAATGAAAAATCAAGAAACTACGAGGCCAATTACGAACTGATATATCGTGCAGTTAAGAATGTGGTAAAAAGCCGAAGCCTTCTATTTCTTTACCTCAATTTTGAAAGTAGCTATGCCATGGAAAGGGCGCTGCCTATTTTGAAAAAAATCAATCGGCAGCACTTACTCATTGTGATGCTATTTGAAAATACCGAGCTGTCGGAATATGCCCAAAAGCAAGCAGAATTCATTGACGACATCTATACACAAACCAGTGCTCAGAAAATGACGATGGAAAAAAGACAAATGGTTAGTAAAATGAGAAAGTTTGGAATCCAGACTATGCTCACAAAACCTGAAGAACTCAGCTTAAACACTGTAAATAAATATCTCGAACTTAAATCTCGGGGATTGATTTAAACAATGACTTATCAAAATTCATATGCAACAACTGACGGCCAAGTTTGAATATTCTTACTTTTGCCCTTAATGGAATTTTCAGCCGGCCAAATTGCGGAAATCCTTGAAGGAACAGTCATAGGAGACCCAGAAACTAAAGTATCTCAATTATCCAAAATTGAAGAGGGCACTTTTGGCAGCCTTACATTTTTGGCTAACCCAAAGTATGCTCCGTTCATTTATTCCACAAAAGCCTCTGTGGCTATCGTCTCCAGAAGCTTTGAAGCAGAGGAGCCATTGCCTAGCACCTTGACATTGGTCAAAGTTGACGATGCCTATTCAAGCTTTGCGAAGTTGCTAGAGATGTACAACGCATACAGGCATCAGCGAGAAGGAATTGAGCCAACGGCTTTCGTAAATGAAAAAGCCACAGTTGGAGAAGGTTGTTATGTGGGCCATCATGTTGTTATTGAAAATGGAGCCACAATAGGCAACAATGTCAATATTTACGGTCATGTATATATTGGTGAAAGAGTAAGCATTGGCGATAACTGCATCATTTATTCCGGTGCAAAAATTTTGGCTGACTCTTCAATCGGGAGCAACTGCACATTCCATGCAGGATGCATTATTGGAAGTG
>CAZKMC010000456.1:1159-1749 GCA_964553485.1 uncultured Comamonadaceae bacterium | reverse complement strand
CCAGTTTACATCACGCCTCCAACTATTGGTCTATTTCCGCCGGGGTGTACTAGCAAGCCTGATTTTTACCGCATTAAACACGTTTTACTTGCTACTTTAATGATAGAGTTTTTGCCTGACGCTACTTTAGGGAACCTTGATTTGCTGATTTATGGGGGCAGGCAAGGATATATTGAACTATGGAGAATGCTCAAAGACAACTTTGGGGTAATGAGAGAACCAACACCCCGCGTATTTTCCGACATTGGATTGCGTAACCTGTGCGAAAAAGTCTTTGAGCGATTGTATCAAATTGCGATTGACCCATGGTATAAAGATGGGTGGGGTACAATCAAAGCTGCCGACTTCAAATCCAGCCGAGGCCAGTTTATTGATCCAAACGTTGACCGAATGAAGCAGGTCCTTGAAAACAAGGAAATCCTGATACAGTCTTTCAAATCAGTACTTCCTAAGCAAATGATGTTCCCATCTCTAGAAGATGCTTACGACATCAAATTCCAAATTTTGAAAGATAGCGGTGTCAGCATAGAAATACCAGAGCTTAAGTTACCCTCAAGCAAAACGGATATTTCATACGAATCTGTGCTTTA
>CAZKMC010000456.1:769-1149 GCA_964553485.1 uncultured Comamonadaceae bacterium | reverse complement strand
TACGATTTCGCACGTCAAACTTACGGTAGAATTATCGGCGGTAACGAATTGTACGAAGATATTTCAGACGACGCCAAATCGGCACAATTGAGTTTGTTTGGATAAATGGTAGACATGCTCTCCGAAACAACCACCATTCAGAAATTGGAAGTGTTTCTCAAAACCCTTAGGCAAGGAGGTTTCGCCGACGAAACCACCAGGGCTTTTGAACAGCTTAATATTTACATTTTGAGGTATGATAATGCCCGGATATATCTGAGAGATAAGTATTTACCTGAATTGTACGCTGAGGGCAAAATCGGTCAACAGCAGATGATTTTCATAGCCGACAGAACGTTAGAAAACACGGTACCAAGTTTGGCGTTTGCTGTGACGGAAAG
>CAZKMC010000456.1:0-759 GCA_964553485.1 uncultured Comamonadaceae bacterium | reverse complement strand
ATGAAGATGAGGAAGTTCTGAGCCTTCTACTGAGTACAATCCTGAAATACGACTTCGCAGAATTCGTTAGCGTCGAAAGTACGGGCCAAAATTTGAGATTGGAGACCGAAAGTGCCAATTTCCTCCTCACAATAGATACTATTAACCGTGACATGAGACTTAAGCTATTACAGTTGGTTCTCAAGAAGTATTCAACGTTGCTCAATGCAGAAAGGCTACCAAGTTCTCAAGAGCTACCGTCAGTTATTCAAAGGTTGAATCATGTAATTTTTTTGTTAATCAAATTTGATAGGATGGAGTTAGCACGTCGCACAAGTCTACAACCCTTTGTGCTGCTTGATAATGAAATTGCATACACCTCTGAAATAGCACTTAAGCTTTTTGGAGTTGAGTTAAATGCTCAAGAGTATGATGAGCGCCTATTCAAAACGTATATAATACCGCTATTCCCGGTAATACAAACCGACAAGCTGAATTTCACAGGAAGTAAAATCACCTTCACCAATGAAGGTAAAGGATGCCTGCCGCGTGCCACTATCCGAGTACAAGCGATTGATGACGAGTTCGAACTTGGCGAATTAGGAAATGTTATTCAAGCCAATAGTGTTGGCGAAATGTTTATTGAGGAAGTTTCAATGTTTACTGATTTCTTACGCAAACGAAACCAGAATGGTGAACTCAAAGTAATATTCTCATTCAAGAAATTTGGGCGCTCGTATGATTTTGGAGTTCCTACGCAGTCAGCTGGCCACTGGCTAG
>CAZKMC010000455.1:0-1769 GCA_964553485.1 uncultured Comamonadaceae bacterium | reverse complement strand
TTGCTGTGCTCGGTTCAAAGCCTTGCACAGTTTGATCATTATCCCTTGGTCAGATTAATCACTGAGGAGATCGAACAGGCTATTGCCCACCCAGATTCCACAACATTCCTTTCTTTTAAACCCTACCTCAGAAACACGATCAAGCAGGACTCGCTTAATACCTACATCACAAATGACCGTAGGTATTTTAACTTGTTCGAGGTCAAGTTTTTCAAAGAACACCTATTCATTGTCCACGAGGATGATTTCGACCTCTTCATTGACCCGGTTACAGAAATTGAACTGGGTTATGATTTCAAAGATCAAACAGAATATCAGGACTCTACCCAATTACGGACTAACATAAGGGGCTTACGTTTGGCTGGGCAAATTGGCGGACTCGTTTCTTTTGAGACCATCGTCTATGAAAATCAAGCCTTCTACCCTAACTACCTTCGTGAGCATATAGACTCAACTGGAGTAGCACCTGGCCAGGGCCGAACCAAAGTCTTCCGCACTTCTGGATTTGATTATGCCGGAAGTTCAGGTTCTATCGGATTTAAACCTGCGCCTTGGCTGCAAGTCCATTTGGGAACAGGAAAGCATTTCATTGGCACCGGTTATCGGTCCATGTTGCTTTCTGACAACGCATTCAACTACCCTTTCCTTCGGTTTCGATTGCACATTCCTGGTTCCAAATGGGAGTACATCAAAATGTACAGCGAGACCAACAACTTGGACAGATTACCGCTTGGAGAAGTGCCAGAATCCCTTTTCAAAAAGAAAGGTTTCGGCATGCACTACCTCAATTGGAGCCCTCACCCCAGACTCGAAGTTGGGCTGTTTGAAGGCGTTGTTTGGGAACGTTGGGATTCCACCGGAACAAAGCCTGTTCCCTTGTTGGCTGCGCAACCTATCCCTCTGCTAGATGCCGCAATCCTTGGCCTTGAGAACGAACACAACGCAGTTCTAGGCTTGAACCTGAACTTTAAGGTAAGTAGCAATTTCCGTGCATATGGTCAATTGGTGGTGGACAAATTGAACGAGGATGGAATGGGCTATCAAGCCGGATTCAAGTGGAAAAACATATTATCCGGATTGGATTTTCAAGCAGAAGTCAATCACGGCGGAGTTCAATTATTTGCCAGCAAAGACCCTCTCAACAGTTACACCCACCACAATGAACCAATGGCTCATCCTTTTGGAGCAGCATTTGACGAGGTAGTGGTCATCCTAAATCATCACCGAAAAAGATTTTGGTCACAAGTAAGGGTCAATGCGCAAAGGCATGATTTCGGAATTGGCGGAGACGTATTGTCATCTTTTGGAGAGGTCCTTCCAGAGCAAACCATGACTACAATCTTACAGGGCAATGCAGAAATTGGAGTCACCATCAATCCCAACATGCGTTTGCAAGCGTTGTTTGGCTTTACATACCGCGATGCCGATTTTGATTCGGGACATCAAGTCACAGCTTATCCTTATATTGCTATTCGCACCTCTCTCCGAAACAAGTACTATGATTTTTGATAATTTTAAAGAAACCTTAGCGGCGTGAAAGAGCTCGTACTCGGATTCGGAACTGCTTTTGGGCTGGTCTTCATAGCCATGCCATCTTTGATAAAGGTGGCCAAGCTAAAACATTTGGTAGATGAACCAGGAGACTCCCGGAAACTGCATCACAAGAGTGTTCCAACCATTGGGGGAATTCTAATTTTTGCAGGCACCATCCTTGGTTATAGCCTGTGGTTTCCCGCCACATCAGCTGACCAATTGGGTATGAACTATGA
>CAZKMC010000454.1:0-1778 GCA_964553485.1 uncultured Comamonadaceae bacterium | reverse complement strand
CGGGTTTAACTCATTGTAAACCAGAGGAGAACCATCGCCAAAATCCCAAATCAAGGAGTCCGCTTCAATCGAATTGTCAGCGAAAGTTACCAAAGTAGGGTCCGAGCAATCCTGTTCGTATTCATAAAGCGCAACGGGCCCACCGATGTACAGATATTGTTCAAGCTCCAAATAGGTCCCACACGCCAGATTGTACACGCTGAGGGTAATGTCATAATAACCAGTATCTTGATAATCATGCATCACACAAGTTATTGGGTAGCCAATTGTGGTCCACCCAGAACCATCACCGAAATTCCAGCTATAATTGGTGCCCTCCGTTGTATTGGTGCAGAATTCTACTGCTTCTCCTGCGCATCCAACAGTGGGGCCACTTGTCAATTCAGCAATCGTCTCTGGCTGCACTAAAATTGAAGTTGAGCTGACGAGATCGCTGACACAACCGTTTTCAGTTGTTATTGTTACACTCACAAAGTATTCTCCTGGATCTACATAAATAAACTCAGGAGAATCCGTGCCAACATCAGGGAGGTTATCTCCATCAAAATCCCATTCCCAAGAAACAATCGGATCTTCACTGTCAATTGAAATTGATTCAAGTCCTACGACTTCATTGGTGCAGACTACCTCAGGTAAGGTAAAGCTTACTGTAGGAGTGCTGATGACCACCATGTCCTCCACAAGCAATTGAGAGTTGCAACCCAAATCATTTGTGACTTTTAAAATCACATCGTAATATCCAAAGTCTGAGAAGGTATAGCTCAGATCTGTGCTAGAACCTACGCCACCTCCATTGATGAACCAGTTATAGCTCAATACCCCAGGACCAGTAGTTTGATTGGTAAAAATCACATCAAAGGGAACCTGGCACGCAAACGCTGTGTCTGCAACAAATTGAATGTTGAGCGCATCCAAGACTGCAACGGTAGTTGCTAGAACATCATCCGAAAAACAATTGGAGGAGTAATATGCGGTCATGTTTGGGTCAAAAACCCCTGTTTGATTGAAGGTATACCAGAATGACAAGCCTGATCCATCAGCCACGCCATCATTATTTATGTCCCACTCTACATTCTGTGGAATTGGAGAGCTTGTGCTTTCAAAAAGCAGACTGTCTCCGGGACAAACAACATCGCCAGAAACGGAATAGGTAGCGGCTGGCGCAGCAAACACCTCGATTTCAAAACAAGTCTGAGCCGAACACCCATTGTCCTCCGTGACCTCTAAACAAACGTCGTAAAAACCAAGGTTGTTGAAAGTATGTGAAATGTCGGTTGCCGTTACTGTAGATTGAGTAAATCCATCATCAAAAACCCACTCACACGTAAGGCCTCCATTACCGATGGAGTTATTGATGAAGTCAATTTCTGAAGGAGGGTTGCAATTCGCTAGAGTTGACGGTGTAAAGTCAGCAGTGGGAAAATCATCAACTACTTCCACCATGGAATAAATAACGGTGTCATTATAACAGCCGAATTGGTTCTCTACTGAAAGAATTGGCGAATAAATACCAGTGGCAGTATAGCAATAGGCAGGATTCTGAATGGATGAAGTAGCTCCGTTTCCAAAATCCCAACTCCACTCAACTATTTGTCCGTCTGATTGATCAGTTATGTCAGTAAATTGAACACAAAGAGGCCAACAGCCTTCATTGTCATCTACAATAAAATTAGGGTGTGGAATCTCATGAACAGTAATGTAATCTACTTCCGTTGCTGTTTCATTTCCATTGATGGTGAGAGAAATAGAATAACTTCCTGGGTCAGAGAGAATGTCCA
>CAZKMC010000453.1:0-1780 GCA_964553485.1 uncultured Comamonadaceae bacterium | reverse complement strand
CTCAGCAACAAGTATTCTCTGTTCAAGATATTTAAAGGCACGTTTGTCACAGGAGGATTGGCGAGACTAAAATTCTTGGAAGAATTAATTGAAGATTTGATTCAACCAGATGACTTTTCTTCATTGAAGATCCCCTTGGATGTAGGCGTTTCTAACCTGAACACTGGTTTGCCAGAAATTATTAATTCAGGAGTTCTTTCGTCTGCAATTTCAGCTTCTGCCTCTATCCCAATTCTCTTTTCACCTGTAGAAATAAATAATCAGCAATATGTAGATGGTGGATTCTTCAACAACCTCCCAGTACAAAACCTAAAAAAAACCTGTGACATAACCATTGGTGTTAATACGAATGCTCACGGTATAGTAGATAAGCTTGACGGAATTCGGGCTATCTCAGAACGTTGTTTTCATTTATTGATTTGGCAGAACACACAGAACCAATTAAAAGCATGTGATATAAAAATTGAAATTGAAGGTGCTTTTGCATTTGGTCTGCTTGATTTCAAACAAGCAGAAGCCCTATTTGATGTTGGATATAACGAAACATTAGAACAAATGGAGCATATACATGAAGTATTAAACAAAATACGATCTTAGAACCATGAAAAAATTCAAACTATATGTGGGCCTTGCCTTGATCGCATTGGTGGTCATATTTGCCCTTCAGAATAATGATCTTATTGAATTGGATTTTTTGGTGTGGCGTTTTAGTTTGAGTCGCATCGTTCTGATTGTGGGAAGTATGATTATAGGGGTCATTGCATCTTGGTTGATCTCAGCATTCTACCTCAGAAAATAAAACAACCTAGACTGGATCTACATCCAATACCACTCGCAAAGCTTTATAATCGGGATGTGACACCAATTGCGCTATGCACGCTTTGATGTAATCTTTCACAGTTGCTGGCGATGTATTGCGTTCGATCTTGATCATGATATTCCTAAGATACTGATTGTTGATTCTGCCGATATAAGGGGTTTCAGGTCCAATGACACGTTCCTCCAACTTCAGCCTCAATGCCTGTCCTAGATCAATTGAGGAAGCCCTAACTATTTTCTCGTCTTTGTGTTTCAAAGTCAACTTGATCAACCTGAAAAAAGGTGGATATTGAAAATTCAACCTTTCAATCAACTCTTGCTTATAGAGTGATTCAAAGTCGTGATCCATCACCTTTCGGATGACCCAATGGTCTGGAGTATAAGTTTGGACAACTACTTTCCCTCGTTCATGTTTTCTTCCCGCCCTTCCTGCAACTTGAGTCATGAGTTGAAAGGCACGTTCGAATGACCTAAAGTCCGGAAAATTCAAAAGCAAGTCAGCATTTAGAATCCCTACCAACCCAACATGTTCAAAATCCAATCCTTTAGTAACCATTTGTGTGCCTACCAGAATATCAATTTCTTTTTCTTCAAAAGCACCAATGATTTCCTGATAGGCATGCTTTGATCTTGTGGTATCAAGGTCCATTCTGGCTGCTTTCGCATCTGGGAAATGGAGAGCCAGTTCTTCCTCTATTTTTTCGGTTCCAAATCCCAATAATTTAAGATCATGGTTTCCGCAAACTTCGCAAGTTTTTGGAGGTTCAATGGTATATCCGCAATAATGGCAATTTAGATGGTGGACCCGTTTGTGATAAGTGAGACTCACATCACATCGAGTGCAATGTGGCACCCACCCGCAAGTGGAGCACTGCCATAAAGGGGAATACCCTCTTCTATTCTGAAATAAAATAATTTGTTGCCCCTTCTTAAGCGTCTCATCCATTTGTTCCAAAAGGAA
>CAZKMC010000452.1:0-1780 GCA_964553485.1 uncultured Comamonadaceae bacterium | reverse complement strand
GTATTATGCAATACATAGTACCATATATATTTCACAATGAATTGTAACTTATTAGAAATGAGCCCGTAAAAGAAACCCACTGAACACTAATTTGCTCCTTTTGCCGAGAGTAATGTATTAAAAATATTTACTATGGCCCATTCAAAAGCACTGAATCGCCCTACGCGTCGAACCTTAATTCTACTATTAGGAATTGTATCCATTGCTCTTTTCCTTACCGGCTGAATTTGGAAATCTAACTCAACATTCTTATCTTAACGCTCCTTGTAACCAAAAAAGGATTGTTACGTATGAATGGTAATAACTAACCTAACCAAACTAAGTTGACATGAATTCCACTGAGGAACTGTACCATACGGTACTTCAGAGACTAATTATTATTACACTGGGTCTCTTAACAGTAAGCGTATTGATGACATCTTGTGCAAGACCGGAGCATTGTTCCGCTTATGACCAAGTTGAGCTCGTAGAAGAATAATCTCAATAAAGACTTTATATAAACCGGCCTTGCGCCGGTTTTTTTGTGCCCAAATTTTGGAGTTCCTTGCTTAAAATTGGAAGTAAATGAAAGGCTGAAGCTCTGAACTTAGCACTTGATAGATAAAGAATATACAAGCCAACGCAATTCCCAATTGTGCTCCTATTGGTGCATTCGCAAATCCTTGACGGTACTTTACCTTGAGTGTTTCTGGCAGCCAGTGAATGACAAAGCCCAAAGCCATTACGGCAAAAACCATCCACATTGACCCAAGTACAGAAGGAGCAAGGCTGAAATCCAAGTCTGTGGTGATCTTCAATAGCATCACATTAGCAGTGAATAACTCGGCAATGATGTCGTGTCCCTCTTGCATGGCTGCCCATGTATTGTTTGAACCTGAACGGAACCAGATACGGGTGAAAGTGATGAACTGAAAAGTAAGGAAAATGGCCCACGCACGCTTTACCCAATTGTTCTTGTTCTCCCAGGGACTAATTTTCCTCCAAAGCTTATAGACCACTATCCCAAGTCCATTCAGCCCGCCCCAAATAACGAAGTTCCAGCTTGCCCCGTGCCACAATCCACCCAGCATCATGGTCATCATGATGTTGATGTTGGTGATGTACCATTCGCGCAACGCAGGAAAAATTCGTCCAGCAATGCCTAGCACAACGGCCACGCCAACCACAATGAACAAGAAGATCCAACTCTCAGAAAGCAAGAACACAAAACCAACAATGAAACTCAAAGAGATATAAGTGAACAACGAGCCGCCCCTATTTCCGCCCATCGGGATGTACAAATAATCCTTCAGCCAACTAGAAAGACTCATGTGCCAACGTTTCCAGAAATTCCCCACACTGTCTGCCTTGTACGGCGAGTTGAAGTTCTGCGGTAAAGTGAAGCCCATTAGCATAGCAATACCAATAGCCATATCGGTATAACCGCTGAAATCTGCGTACACCTGCAAGGAATACCCATACAACGCCATCAAGTTCTCAAACCCGGAGTAACTACCTGGATTGGCAAAAACCCGGTCGATAAAATTCACCGCTAGATAATCAGCCAAAAACATCTTCTTCAACAATCCATTCAAAATCCAGAACAAGGCCATCCCGAATTGAAACTTGGTGAGCGAATAGGCTTTGTACAACTGCGGAATGAAGTCGGCAGCTCTTACAATGGGGCCGGCAACCAACTGCGGAAAGAAACTCACATAAAACCCGAAATCCAACAAGCTCTTTACAGGTTTCACATTCTTGCGGTACAGATCAATCGCATATGACATAGTTTGAAAAGTGA
>CAZKMC010000451.1:0-1781 GCA_964553485.1 uncultured Comamonadaceae bacterium | reverse complement strand
CCTTTTAAGTTGTTAACATCCCATAGCCAGTCCAGGTCCACGGGCATATATAAAACGCATAATTAATTGGCTCATTGTGCTGCTCTTATAGAGTTTTCAACGGACCGATAATTGGGTAGGCTTTCTAGGGAATTTGTAACTTTGCAACTTCATACTTGTACTCTTTTAGAGCTTGTATGCCTTTTCACGTATAACTTGAAATTGTATCGATGAAGAAGCTTTACAACCAGCTAGATAAGAGGATATTGATGCAACAAATGGAAGAAAGTAAGGAAGCTAGAGTAACCCTTTCGTTCTATCAATATGCGCATATCCTCAATCCAGCATTTTTTAGAGATTTTCTCTTTTATAATTGGGACACTTTCGATGTCCTCGGAAGAACCTACGTGGCCAAAGAAGGTATCAATGGCCAGATATCTGTCCCGGAGCGGACTTTTGAGGCATTCAAAGAACACCTCTATAGCATTAAGTTTTTAGAAGGAATCAGGCTGAACATTGCCGTCGAAGACAATGGCAAGTCCTTCTATAAGCTCAAAATAAAGGTCCGCGAGAAAATTGTGGCTGATGGGCTCAACGACGAAACTTTTGACGTCACTAAAAGAGGTAAACATCTCGATGCCGAAGAGTTCAATGAACTCACAGATGACCCAAACACGATCCTTATAGACATGCGCAACCACTATGAAAGTGAAGTTGGCCATTTTGAAGGTGCTCTTACACCTGATGCCGATACTTTCCGTGAGGAGATCAAAATGGTGGAAGACATTCTTGAGGGACAAAACGACAAGAACATCGTCATGTACTGCACCGGTGGAATCAGATGTGAGAAGGCAAGCGCTTGGTTCAAGCACAAAGGATATGAGAATGTGCATCAGCTCAACGGTGGCATCATTGAGTATGCCAGACAAGTGAACGAAAAAGGGCTGAAGAATAAGTTCATTGGTAAGAATTTTGTCTTTGACGAGCGGAGAGCAGAGCGTATCACTGAGGACGTGATTGCCAATTGTCACCAATGTGGAAACCCCTGCGACAACCATACAAATTGTGCCAATCATGGGTGCAATTTGCTTTTTATCCAATGTGAAGAATGTGCCTCAAAGCTCAACAGTTGCTGCACGCCAGTATGCAAAGAGGTCATTTCATGGCCGGAAGAAAAGCAAGCTGAGTGGCGCAAGGAAAATACGGTCAGCAATAAGGTGTATCGCAAAGGGCGTTTAGATAAACTTCTTACTCAGGGAGTGTATTTCGCTTCGGGTAAATAGTCCATTTTGGGCCAAGGCCCGAGGAATTTTCTATCTCAAATTATTGAACGTATCACAAATGCGTGGAGCATTCCTGCATGCAAGATTATTGCGTGTCAATGGGTTGAAAATTTGGAGTTGCGATGAAACTTCCTCGCCCTGAAAGGGCAACTAAGCCATGACTTTCTTGATTAGGAGGACGACTAATACTACCAGCGTCCCCACGATCATCATGGACACAACAAAGAGTGAAAGACCTAGAACATTGATGACCAATGCTTTAAAGAAGTTTTTAAGGATATTTCCGCCAAACGTTTTAGAATAACCAAAGCCGAAATAAGCCGCATTTACTAATGTTCCAAGAAGCATGGAGGCCATTACAACGTCAGAGTAAAAATAGTATACCGGATACAGTAAAATGCTTATGGCGATGGCTTCCCCTAGAAGAAAAGTGTTTATGACGAGATGTTCTGCGTAATTCTTCTTGTATTTTTTGAAGAAATGAAAGGAGAGGAAACTTGTAAATGGTAGAACAGAGAG
>CAZKMC010000450.1:0-1781 GCA_964553485.1 uncultured Comamonadaceae bacterium | reverse complement strand
GAGACACATCCAACACGTTGGACTTGTTGTCATTCAAATCTCCAAATGTAATTGCATGGGTTGGGCAAGACTCTGCGCATGCAGTAACTACTGTTCCATCCTTCACTGGCGTTCCTGCTTTCTTCGCTTCAAGCTTTCCAGCTTGCAGACGTTGAACACACATACTACACTTTTCCATCACACCTCTTGCACGAACAGTCACGTCTGGGTTCAATACCATACGAGACAACTCGTCTTGTGCTGGGTTGACGTTTCCAAATTTATCATTGCCCATGTAATTGAACCAGTTGAATCGACGCACTTTGTACGGGCAGTTGTTTGCACAATAGCGTGTTCCGATACATCTGTTGTAAGTCATCTGGTTCAATCCTTCATTGCTATGGGTGGTAGCAGCAACCGGACACACTGTTTCACAAGGTGCGTGGTTACAATGCTGACACATCATCGGCATATGAACGGTTTGAGGATTGTCTGAAGGGTGCTCCATCAAACCGTAGGTCTCGATGGTTCCTTTTCCTTCTTCTTCGCCAATTTCTTGCGTGTAATCCGAAGAATAAAAACGGTCAATACGCATCCAGTGCATATCACGGTGTCTTCTAATTTCGTCTTTACCTACAACAGGCACATTATTTTCAAGGTGGCAAGCTGTCACACAAGCCCCACATCCGATGCAAGAACTCAAATCGATGGTCATTCCCCATCTGTGACCTATACCCTCTACTGGGTGAGCTTTCCACAGGTCGATCTCTTTGATGTATTCTTTGTCAGACGAATTTATTACTCCGTCTCCATTTACATCTTCATGCACTACAAGCGCGGGACGCTTATTCCAAGATGCAGTTCCTTTTTTCTTGCTTGCCTCAGCCACATAGCCGCTCAATGTAGTTTCTTTCACTACAGAATCGCGCCCCATGTATGTGTGTTGCATCTGCGTAGTAGCAAGTGGATATTCTTCATCCACTTTTTCAACTTGGACATTCAAGTTTTGGTACACCACATGTCCATTAGATAAAGAGCCAAACGGGAAAGCATTTGCGCCAATTGGCTTCAAATTTCCGGCTTCATCAGTAAGATGAGATCCACTTTCTCCTGTTTGATATGCTGCTTTTCCAATGTTACCTGACTTTCCTCTTCCGTAACCTAGAGCAATACCAATGGTCCCAGTTTGTTGTCCCGGTTGAAGCAAGGCAGGCAAAGTCACTTCGTAACCGTTTGCACTTACTTTAACCAAATGAGGATATTCTCTTTGAGAAACCTTCATGTTAAGGCCCAAACGTTCCATATCCACGCGGGCCATAGTAACGTAGTTGTCCCAACATACCTTAGTCACAGGATCCGGCAATTCATGCAACCATGGGTTGGCAGCTTGATTTCCAGAACCTAAACCAGTTTTCTGATAAGTTACCAATTCCCATTCTCCTCCTTTAGCAGACGAAGCACTGTGCATAGCAGCGGAATTGTCCAGTACTTCAGTTGCTTCTGAGGCCGTATTCACCACATCAGCTGTACCTTCCTGAGTAAACGTCCCGTTATGAACGGCAACATTCCAGGCATTATCTGTGTACATCATAGAAGCCACAAAGCCTCCGTTGTATGAACTTCTTAAGTAGTTGTAGTACGGTGTACTATCTCCACCCCACTTCAATAAGCTTTCTTGAGCGTATCTAGAATTGAATAATGGAGAAATGGTAGGCTGAACCAAATCAACTCGGCCATTCACTATACTCAAATCATTCCATGATTCAAGGTAGTGGTGATCTGGACAAACAAATTTGCATCCT
>CAZKMC010000449.1:0-1803 GCA_964553485.1 uncultured Comamonadaceae bacterium | reverse complement strand
TTTCTGGCACTCAAACCAGAATAATACGACATGGCCGAGAATATAACTTGATTTTCATTAAAAATGGCAATATAAGTAAACTATGGGTATACAAAATGAGATAAAAATACAGAAACTCTTGCAAAAGTGGCCGCAGGGAACGGTAGCTATGACCTCCTGGCTGGAAAGTTTAGGCATATCCCGACAGCTCCAGAAAAAATACGTTGAAAGCCAGTGGATCAAAAGCCTGGCAAGGGGCGCATACAAAAAAACGGGCGATAATGTAAGCTGGCAAGGTGGCCTGTACGCATTACAAATGCAGGCAAGTATACTGGTACATGTTGGCGCGTTGACAGCTCTATCCATGCAGGGAATGGCCCACTACATACGCCTTGGCAAGGAACGAATATTTTTACTTTCTCCACCCAGAACAACTTTACCATCCTGGTTTAGAAATCATGATTGGCAACAGCCTGTTAAGCACATAAAAACATCTGTACTGCCGGAGGGATTAGGGCTAACGGATTATGAAGAAAAAACTTTCAGTATCAAAATATCCTCACCGGAACGTGCCATGCTTGAGTGCCTGCAATTGGCACCGCGTGAATTAGATTTAGTAGAGTGCTATCAGGTTATGGAAGGACTGACAAATTTGCGGCCCAAGAAGCTGCAAGAATTATTGGAAAAATGTTCTTCAATAAAGGTGAAACGACTTTTCCTTTACATGGCCGAGAAAACAGGTCACCAATGGATGCAATTCCTGAATGTCTCGAAGTTAAATCTTGGGAAAGGAGATCGCGCTATAGTGGAGAATGGCGTATATATTTCCAAATATCACATAAGCATACCAAAGGAACTGGCGAACTCATGATTTCACCAATTTACCGTGAACAGGTTGACCTATTGCTTCTTGTTCTTCCCCATGTGGCAAAAGAGGAAATATTTGCTCTCAAGGGAGGAACAGCCATTAACCTGTTTGTCCGCAATATGCCGAGATTGTCGGTGGACATTGATCTCACCTACTTGCCTTTTGATAATCGGAATACAGCCTTGGAGAACATATTTAAAGCGCTTGGCAGGATAAAGGGTAGCTTGGAAAATACTCTTCCAGGGATAACAGTAAGGATCAATCCTCAATCTGATGGGCATGAAGCCAAACTTTTCTGTCAATTAAAGGGAACATTAATCAAAGTTGAAGTAAACACCACGATGCGCGGCCATATTCATTCTCCACGCTTGATGCAACTAACCGATGCTGTTCAAAATGAATTTGGAAAGTTTGCTTCTATAAATATTGTGTCGCATGCAGAGTTATTTGGGGGAAAAATTTGTGCCGCACTTGATCGACAACATCCACGAGATTTATTTGATGTTTATCATCTTTTCAAGAATGAAGGATTCACGGAAGAGATACGGCTAGGATTTCTGGTATCTTTATTGAGTCATAATCGGCCTATTCACGAGATGATCCGGCCAAACTTTTTGGATCAAGAGGAAGTGTTCGAAAAACAATTTTCCGGCATGATATTTTCGTCATTCAGCTACGATGATTATGAATCCACAAGAAAGCAACTCGTTCAAGAAATTCATAGGCATTTGACTGATGATGATAAAAGGTTCCTCTTGAGTTTCAAAAAAGGCGAGCCCGAATGGAATTTATTTCCAATTGAGGAATTGCCCAGTATGCCAGCCGTTAAATGGAAGCTTATGAATATCCAAAAACTGAGCAAGGGTAACCTCGACAAGCATGCGGAACAAATTGATGAATTAAAAGAAGCGCTTTCTGATTAGCAAAATCAGGCATAAATAATCGTTGTATGTTGC
>CAZKMC010000448.1:0-1805 GCA_964553485.1 uncultured Comamonadaceae bacterium | reverse complement strand
TAAACAATTTCGGAGCAACACCAATTGCACTTACAGGAGCTGAAACACTCGATCCAGGAGAATATGTTTTTTCAATAAGTGCGATCGTAGATGGAGTCGAAAACATCTTTCAAGCAAAACTCAATGTGAGCGAAGAAGTTGCGCCAGCGATTTTATTGGTGAGCCCGTTAGATACGGACTTGGACAATGCCGATGTAACTTTTACTTGGGCAGACAACATTGCAGAAAGCCTGATGTTGGAAATTGCTACCGATGAAGACTTTACAGACGTGGTTTATGCTGAGTTCCATGAGGGTGAGTCTGTGGATCTACCCATTTCATTGCCAAACAACACCTATTTCTGGAGAGTGTTTTCCGCTGATGTATGTGGAGAAATGACCTTGTCAGACAGCGGTACGTTCAGCATCACTACGGTGTCTGTAATTGAATCTTCACTGCTAAGTCTTGAAGTATATCCAAACCCTGCAAAAGATCAGATCACATTGACCATTCCTGAAGGCCTAAGTGGTTCCATGCTGGAGCTGTACAATTCGGTAGGACAAGTAGTGTGGGCTGAGCGAATTGCTCCAGCGGGACAGCAAACATATTTCCTCGGCCAACAGGCCAGAGGAGTTTATACCTTGAAAATCAACGGAGCTGCTGCTAGTAGAGTGATTATTCAATAAGGTCTTAAAAGATTTGAAAATCCGGGAAAGTAAAAGCTTACTTCCCCGGATTTTTTATGCCGCCAATTTTGAGTTGTGACGTTTAGATCAAAATGCCACAACCCTCTCTCAAGGATATTCCAAATGCCTTACCAGGCTGTCACTAGCGCCATTCCTCCATTTCCATCAAGGTAGCTAAAGATCAGGAATAGACCCAATCCGGTATTCTGAATGGCTGTCTTGATACTGATAGTGAGCCGGCCTTTATGAGGCAATCGCCAAGGTGCTGAAAAGCCATGTCCTGTGCCAAAAGCCAAGATGTTTTGCAAGAACACAAACATAAATACAAGGTGAATAGATTCCTGAAAAAGCTTGACGTTTTGAATCAAAGCACCCACAATAACTAGCAAGAGCAGGATGAATGAAATCCAACGGATAGGCTTTTGCTAGCTGAGTGAATAAATTAGAGACGTTACCACCTGGACAACAGGCCCCCATTATCATTCCCAGTGCAATGGATGGGACTGGATCTAAAAGAAAAATCATTGCAGACGTAAGTCCTGGAAGCAAAAGCAATTGGCTTGTTAACGTCACCAAAATTGATTTTGGATTTTTAGCGAGGCAAGGAAAAATTTCTTTTTGAAGATCTAAAGAAACGCCAAAATGATCAAGGCAATGAACAATGTTTAACAACAGCAAGCCTCCTTCTACAAAGGAGACTTATAGGTTTTGCAAATTATCCCTTGGAGAGTATAGTTCGGAGCTCTTCTATAGTTAATTCCATATGAATGGCTCCGGCTTCAGCAATACTCAGGTAGCCCGTTTGTTCTGATACGATTATCACAAGTGCATCAGTACGCTCAGCAACTCCTAGAGCCGCCCTGTGACGCATTCCTAGCTCTCCCGGAAAGTCATCACTTTCAGAAACGGGAACCACACCTCTGGCGCAGATAATTCGGTTGCCTACAATCAACACAGCACCATCGTGGAGCGGAGCATTCTTATAAAAGACACTTTCCAAAAGTGGCGCACTAAGAAGAGCATCTAGTCTTTTTTCAGAACTAATGACTTGTTCCAAATCTGTTTTTCTTTGCATTAGAATGATGGCCCCGGTCTTTGAGGTCGTCATCCGTTGTACTGCCTTAATAATCTCGTCTACAG
>CAZKMC010000447.1:0-1817 GCA_964553485.1 uncultured Comamonadaceae bacterium | reverse complement strand
CAGCAGTGTTGTAAAAAGTAGCCCCATTTGGATCTGCGGAAAGTTCAACAAGCAAGGCATCAAAATGTTGACGATCTCCAGCCAGCACATTCCAGCTGTTCATCAGATCCACATCGTCATTGGGCAGTTCAAAGTTGTACTGCGCCCATTTCTCATCGATTTTCTCACGGATCCCATACACACCCCAGAAGTCTCCGTTGAGATAGACTTTGGTGGGCTCATAGGCCATGTAGTGCACAAAGGTGCCTTTCATTTTTCGACATAAAAATGCATCCTGGATTTTATCTGTCCAAACATGTTGTCCTCCTGCCCGTAAATTGAAATTGTTGTAGGTGTCTATCCATGGTTTGTCTGAAATTATTACTTGATCGAGGTTTCCAGAGAAGTCTCCTTTCAAATCTATGCGGAAGCTTCGTTGGTTCTCTGCGCGTGACCATCCCCCGTGAATCTCAAGATCAAACTCTTCCTCCGCAATGAGATCCTCTTGAGGATTGAACCAGTGCAATCTAGAATACTTGCTCCACGGCTGCCAAAAGTTGGCCCCGAAATAAGGGAAGTCAGTGCTCGCATTTGGGCCATCCACGTAGATTCCGGTATTCCAGTCCCACAGATTCAAAGAGTCTGTGATGATCGAAGCGACGTGCAAATCATGGTTGTCTTCATTGATGAAATAAGTGCGGTCCACCGCAATGCTCGGCAGGCCATCTGTAGAAAACGCTCTGACGGACAATACCGAAGTTTCATTTATGGTAAAGCTGCCTGGCCAAACTGGATCTGTTTCTTTCGGGGCATCTCCGTTGGTGGTGTAGCGCAACACATGATCAGTAGAAGCCGGTGTAGCAGTTACGTTCACAGAACCAGCATAGTATCCAGAAACTGGAGTGATCGTAGGCCCTTGGGTATAGTTTCCTCCGCACAAACTCTCGTCTTGCGGTTGGTTGGGCGTAGGATCATCTGTGATGCACCAATTGGCAGACCCGTCTGGAAATCTTCCCACAGCATCCCCTACTTGAAGGTCTTCTGGGATTAGGATATTATCAATGGGGTTCATGCTCGGATTGGAAAGAATCACTTCTTCTCCCGGAGACAATTTGAAGGGTGCTTGCAGATAGACTGTGGGCAAAAACGACAAAGTCGATGGCATGGCACCCAAACTTGTGTTACTTCCTTGAGTTCCGAAGAGCAAGTCAAAACGTCCAGTAAGGTCGCTTGAAAAGAACCCACCATTCACTACATGAATGCTCAATGTGTTTGTTCCTTCTTGCAGGATCTCTCCCAAAAAGGGTTCGCCCACGAAATACACGTCTGTGGGTAAGCCTTGATATACCTGCGCTTCATGCTCCTCAGTAACACCCGCGTCGTACGAAGGAGGATATCCTTCCACGTTGTAGGAACGGGCAATTTCATAGCCGTTTAGGTAGGCCACAAATCCATCGTCGTAGTCGGCATTGAGCACAGCGTAGGTCATGTCTGCCGCATCTTCCAATTCAAAATTTCGGCGCATATACACCGAGTTGCAATTTTCAATGATAGTGGCATCATCAGCATCACCATAGCCAATAGGTCCGGGACCACTGTTCCAAGCTGCATCATCAAATTCAGGCGCATACCAATCAAAATCCGGCTCTGAATTTCCGATTAAATATTTCCAGGGGTAAAATGAAAGTATGGTACTTCCCCAGTAATATGCAGGGTAATAAAATTCGCCTCCGGAGCATAGAACGAGAATACGTTCTCCGGCATCCAGATACATCGGAGCGAAGACATATTTGTCTGGTTGGTTTGCCCTGTCTGAAAGTCCAAATCCAGATAAATTC
>CAZKMC010000446.1:0-1829 GCA_964553485.1 uncultured Comamonadaceae bacterium | reverse complement strand
GACTCAACGATATCGCGCATTTGGCTTCTATTCATTACTGAATTTATGAAGTCATTATAGAGGAAACCTAGTTGCCGTTTTCCCTGAATAAGGAAGTGATTCTCATGATTCACAAACATTCTTGCAATCAAATAACCGGCATCCTGATCTCTTTGAAACTTGAAAGAATCTGCTAAAAAATTATACACATTTATCATTCCTACATACCCATTGGTCTCTTTATCCTTCAAATAACTGCTTTTCCATATACTATGTGACCGGTCAAATTGGAAGATATTGGTATGCATATGAAAAATCAGGATGTCGCCAGCAATTTTAACTTCTGCTTCAAATTCTCCCTTGTCTTTATAATAGAATTCAAGACGTGTATCTTTTTTGATGAATTCTTCTTGCAATTCCGTCATCACCTCTTGCAAGACCTCCTTGAGTAAATTAAAATTCTCAAGAGTGCGCTCATATACATCCTGCTTCAAGCTTGACCTCTCCTCTATCATAGAGGCAATCAGTTTCATTGCTTTTGATGCCATCGGTCAATAAGCTTTAGCAAACAAGACTCTTCGTTTTGAGGGATTACCGGTTAAGATGCACTTCCCAGCTTCAATTTTACCATCTAATGGAATACACCGAATAGTGGCTTTCGTTTCAGATTTGATTCGTTCTTCCGTTTCTGCACTTCCGTCCCAATGCGCTGATACAAAACCACCTTCTTTATCCAATAAACGCTTGAAAGTCTCGTAATCATCTGCTACGTGAGTTTTTCCTTTTCTGAAATCAACTGACCTGTTAAAGAGGTTTTGTTGGATTTCATCCAACAATTTAACTATATGCTCAACCAATCCATCCATCGAAGCCGAAGATTTTTCCTTTGTATCTCTTCTGGCAATTTCAACCGTATTGTTCACAAGATCTCTAGGGCCTATTGCCAGTCTTACTGGAACGCCTTTCAACTCATATTCGGCAAACTTCCATCCACTTCGTTTCCAATCATCCCCATCAAATTTGACCCGAACTCCTGCAGATTTTAGTTGGTCAATTAACCCCTCTACTTTCGACTTGATTTCTTCAAGTTGCTCCTCACCTTTATAAATTGGCACAATCACCACTTGAATGGGAGCCAACTTTGGAGGAAGCACCAGTCCTTGATCATCTGAATGAGTCATTACCAATGCACCCATCAATCTGGTAGACACTCCCCAAGAAGTAGCCCATACATATTCCTCAGTTCCTTCTTTAGTTGCAAACTTGACGTCAAATGCCTTTGCAAAATTTTGCCCTAGGAAATGTGATGTTCCCGCTTGAAGCGCTTTGCCATCTTGCATCAATGCTTCAATGCAATAAGTATCAAGCGCTCCAGCAAATCGTTCACTTTCTGTCTTGACTCCTTTTATTACTGGCATCGCCATCCAGTTTTCGGCAAAATCCGCATACACATCTAACATGCGTTCAGTCTCTTCAATTGCTTCTTGCTTAGTTTCATGAGCAGTGTGTCCTTCTTGCCATAAGAATTCAGCAGTACGTAAGAAGAGTCGGGTGCGCATTTCCCAGCGCACCACATTTGCCCACTGATTAATTAAAAGAGGAAGATCACGATAACTCTGAATCCATCCTTTGTAGGTATTCCATATAATGGTTTCAGAAGTAGGTCGAACTATTAGCTCTTCCTCAAGTTTTGCATCCGGATCTACTATTACTTCTCCCGTTGTTTCATCCACCTTTAATCTATAGTGCGTAACAACAGCACATTCCTTTGCAAAACCTTCTATGTGAGCAGCCTCTTTGCTTAAATATGATTTTGGAATAAAAAGCGGGAAGTAGGCGTTTTGATGGCC
>CAZKMC010000445.1:0-1838 GCA_964553485.1 uncultured Comamonadaceae bacterium | reverse complement strand
CAGGGTCGAATCTCTTCCAAAAACGAAGAAAGGCAATAAAAAAAAAGGCGCCAATTACGGCGCCTTTTTAATATGATGTTCATTCCGTATTAGCTGCGGCTATTAGCGTCTTTTGCGTCTTTGATCATCTGAATAACATGTGCTCTGTGAGCCTTGGTCAAAACAGAAAGTGAGCTTGCACTTTTCATCATTTTATCAATACGATCTAACTCATACAAAGCCATACTCACACTGATGTGGTCGAACTTAGCCTTTGAACTGAGCATAGCAGTTAGTCTTTCGGTATACTCTATTTGTAGGTTTTGACGCGTTGAATTTACATTCGTGCGCAGATCAGCTTTGAAAATGGCATCAGTCAAATCATCCATGTAACTGCCCAAATCATAAGTGTTTCCGTACATCTGGCTATCCGTGATTCGCTTCAACACATTTGGGTGCAATAAATGACTCAAACATCCCACTTGAATTGCAAGAATTCTATCGTGAATTCGTGGGTCATCATTCGCGGAGAAATGGTCAAATCCTCTTCTTTGGCGCTGCAGATAGTTGAATATTTCATCAGGTACAGAAAAGGCGTCAGGAGCAAATGCATATTTAGCCAAAGCCTTCATTGCTGCTTTTTGATCAGCTTCAGAAACCGGCGTATATGGCTTTGTTTCGCTTTCTTGTCCATGTAAGCTTCTTTGGAAGTGGACCCCTCCAATTTGACGTGTCATGACCCTGATTTGATTGCCATACTCGCCAGTGAGGATCATATAGGCATTGTGCAGTTCATGATATGTCTCTCCATCCTTACTATACTCATCCTTGATCTGCGGCATCACCTTATTTACCAATTCGCATCTTTCTACTGCATATGCAACAGGATCATTTGACAAGTCGTAAATGTTCACATCAGGGTCAATACCTTTTCCGCTGCTTCTCATGTCGTCAGCATCGTTTCCAAAAGCGAGATCGGGGTTGTTGCTTTTAGAAAGAATTTTTTCAAGACGTGCTTCTTCTTGCTCTGGATCGGCAAGACTTTCCGAATAACCGTAGTCGATCACCCAATAGTCATAGGGACCTGGATTGTCATCATAATACTTTGTTTGTTCTTCTTTGTTCAAAGCAAAGTTGATGCTCGGGTATTCCATTACGGAGTTGCACAATCCTTTTTCATCTACAATTGCTTTGTTCTTGATGTCTTCTGGGCTGAGCAGAGTACTTGCTCTCATGTTGTGCATCAAACCAAGCGTGTGTCCAACTTCATGCAATACCAATCTCGAAAGAGTTTGTTTCACGAAATCCTTTTGGGCAGCCAATTCCATATTCATGGCGCGCATAGCGCTTATGCCAAAAAGCATGTTATGATGCATTCCTTGTCCGGCATCGCAACGGTGCATGTCGGCAATCATATCTTCTTTCGTTAGATTATTCTCCTCAAGTTCCAAGTTAGTTCCTGCCAAAGCGAATACTTCTTCTCTGAACAATCGGTTACTGATGCTGCTGAATTCAAGCATGATGTCAGCTCCAAGGATTTCTCCTGTTCTAGGATTAACGAAACTAGGTCCATAACCACCAAATGGAGGTTGGGGAGAAGATGTCCATCTCAATACATTGTAACGTATATCTCCGGCATCCCAATCAGCGTCATCTGGCTGCACCTTAACCACTACTGCGTTGCTGAATCCTGCTTTTTCATAAGCCATGTTCCAACGTTCCACACCTTCTTTGATGATGTCGCGAAACTCGACAGGGGTCGTGTTTTCAATCCACCAAGTGATAGGTTCCACAGGGTCAGAAACTTTAGCTCCAGGATTTTGCTTTTCTAGGTTCCAACGGTGAATGACATCGCGATA
>CAZKMC010000444.1:0-1839 GCA_964553485.1 uncultured Comamonadaceae bacterium | reverse complement strand
CTGAGAAGGCTTTCAAAAAACTTCAAAAAGACCCTGCTTTTAGACTCATGTCAGACGTTTATGACGGGTATTTTGAGGAAATCCGTCCCACTTACAACGCTAACGCAGATAGAATTAATGCCTTGATGCAGTCATTTGTAGCAGGAATGATGGAGCTTTTCCCCAACAAAAACTATTGGGCGGATGCCAACAGCACGCTAAGGCTTACTTATGGAAAAGTTGAAGGCAGTGCACCCGTAGATGGCATGGAATATAAATTCTACACTACCTCTCGCGGAATACTTCAAAAGTATGATCCTAAAAACGTGGACTTTGTGCTTCCTGAAAGACTAGTCGAATTGCTTGAACAAGAAGATTTTGGTCCCTATGCACATAGTGATGGAACTTTACGAGTTTGCTTTACCGGAAGCAACCACACCACAGGAGGAAATTCTGGAAGCCCTGCAATCAATGGTTCGGGACATTTAGTTGGATTGAATTTTGACCGAAGTTGGGAGAGCACAATGAGCGACATTCTTTTTGATCCCAACCGTTGCAGGAACATCATGGTTGATATCCGCTACGTCTTGTTTGTAGTAGATAAATATGCAAATGCAAAGCGCTTGATCAATGAGATGACAATTGTCAAAGGTAAAGAAGAGGGGGCAGAAATAGGGAGCCTAGATTAGTGAATCACCTAGTACATATCTGGATCTAAGGAATTATCCTACATCAATGTCTTCCATGAACCCACAAACATAGGGCGATAGCTTGCGTAGGTTAGTTGAAGCTTATCGTACTTATTTTATGAATTCAATAATTTCTGATCAACTGCAAGTAAACGGTGTTCATATGTCAGGAGATTCCATGTTCGAATCACTCCTACAATTAGAAGACGCCGTTGAAAATGAAAATCAACTCATTCAGCATTGGGTACGTCCAGACACTCTTCCCAAATTAAAGAAGCATAAGGCATTGAAAAATGCACTTGATGCATGTGATTTAATACATTCAGACTCGGGGATATTTTGTGCGCTAAGTACATGGCGTTCTGGGAAGTCTCTTCCTACCGTTGCCTCTCAAAAAGTTATTGCAAACCTAATTCGTCTGGCTGATGATAATGGCTATCGAGTATTTTTTCTTGGAAGTAGATTCGAAATAGTGAGCAACCTTGCCGCACATTATTCAAATGAAACAGGATCAAGAACAGTCTGTGGTTTCCATCACGGAATGTATAGACCGGAAGATGAGCAATCCATCGCAGAACAAATTGCTGATAGCGGTGCACAAATAGTTATCACAGATATGGATGTGGTGACTCAGGTTAATTTTACCAAGAGACATGCCCATCTGTTAAGTCGAGTGAATGTTTTTACCGGACATTCCGGAGTGTTTGACAAGCTAACCAAATACGAAGGTCTTTTCAAACAGAGCAGGTTCAGCTATCTATGGGAGGGACTGGAAAACTTAGGAAAAGCGCTCCAAAAAGATAACGTCGTAAACAAATTTAGAGCAACTTTTTGTTTACTCGCAGGAGCAATTCATTGATGCAGGCAAGTCTAGCTTAACCCAAGAAATAAATAGTCAAAACAATTAGCGCAAGGACTACGACGGCCAACAACACAGGTCCGCCAATTTCATTTTGTTCTGCTTCTTTATGCTCAGCCATGATTTTTGAATTTAATTTCAGCAAAAGTACGAAACCACAAATTTAGCACAAGATATTTTTAACGGAAAAGAGACCCGTTTTCATACGCCCGTTCCAACCATAGGCATAGAACTATTAGATAAAATGGGAGGAGTTGAGCTTCCTTGGTATGAATTGCAAATACAACGCATAGGAAAAGGCAAAAAACCCAA
>CAZKMC010000443.1:0-1858 GCA_964553485.1 uncultured Comamonadaceae bacterium | reverse complement strand
GTGAAAAAATGAGTGGCTTATGCTCGGTTGTTGTTACAATTTTATAATACCAATTGCGGCATTTTCCCAAACAAATAATCATCAATTACCGACCTTCCTTTAAGTGAAATATATGCAACACCACAAAATGCTCAATTACATTAAAAATGTATTGGAAAATATGCCGGCTAGCTGGCTGAGTCTAACCACACATCGGTTAGATATTTACAATGAAAAACTAGCGAAAACTCAATTCTTGGAGCAGTTTGAAGTCTTGTACAAGGACAATAATTCTGAAGCATCAGCGCTCAATGAATTATCCACTGCTTACGATTATGTTCGCCTAGGGCATCCTTTATCATGTATACTCGAATGGGCGATTGCTCACATGAATGATCTCGAAGCGGAAAACGTTCTCTGTTTTTCATCAAAGACCACTCCTATTTTAGCAGTTCTTCGGGAGAACTTTCTGACAAAAAAGAACACAAGAATCGTTTACACAAAAGAACTACCGGCGTGTTTTGATGGTGAGATAATCAGGAATGTGTATGGCTATTCATTTGAACTCAAGAAAATCGAGAATGTGGAAGAAGTTGCTGAGTACAACGGAAGCACAATCTTGGTTTCACAACAAGATGAGATTGGCACCTATAATCTCAATACTAATATTGACTTTTTCATCAATGTGGTCCATGTCAATGGACAAGCAGATGTAAACCTGGGTAGTGTGATACTTGTAAATGGAAAACAAAACGACAGTTACATCTCAGGAATTCAGCATGTAAGAAGAAGGGAAACCATTGCAATGACGCCGGACAGTGCGCTAATTGCTTTGAATCAACTCATTGCAAAGCCTCCACTTAACCTTCCAAAAAGTGACGATACTGCTGCAACCAAAAAGACGGTCTTAGGTCTGATCAAAGAGATTACGGGCACATCTTCAAGGGCCGTAATTGCTTCAAGCGGACTTTCAATGCAATACGCCATTGTAATGGGTCTGATCCATGACGCAATGGAAAAAAACCCCGGAAAGGCCATTAGGATCGTTGTCCCTCCAAATTGTTACGGTGGAACAAATGACCAGGCAAGACGGGTGGCGGAGTGTATTGACTCTGTAGAAATAATGGACCTACCTGTAGACAAAGGCAACAACATGGTTCAAAGCACCGATATAGTTTTGGATAATATTGCTGCAGAAGATGCAATCCCGTTTATTATCGCTGAAATCCCAACCAGTCCCAGAATTGAGGTTCCAGACCTTATCAAATTAGAAGAAGTTCTAAGTAAAAAGCGTAAAAATGCAAATGGTGAAATAGCCATTGATCCAGTTTTTATTTTAGATCAAACATTTTGTCCAAATGTGCACTTTTTAGGTGAAGAAGATATTCTCAAAACCGTTAGAACCGTTGCTTATGTGAGTGGATCCAAATTCCCAAGTGGTGGAAAATGTACTGCGGGTTATTGTGTTGCCAACAAAAAAGCAGAGACTTTGATGGAAAAAATTGACTTGCATCTTCGTCTTTGCGACAATGAAGCTACGCCTCATCAAATGGAAATATTGGCTAAACAAATGCCTTCCATGAATCAACGAATTCAGGATGCATATAAAAACACCCGTGAATTCACCAACTTCATAAAAGAAAACTTGCCTGAGGCTAAAATCAATTTTGTCTCGGAAGAGCTAGCCGAAATGGGCTTTACTCCCTCCGTGTTTTCAGTAGACCTTCCTACGAGAGGCAATTCTGAGGAAGAAAGAGAAGCATTTAAAAGAAAGCTTAACCATAAACTCATTGGTCTTATGATTAGTGAAATCCCTAATGAAAGTAAATACTGTGTGAGTTATGGGCAGTTAGCAGGATGTTATTGGACCATACCCGCC
>CAZKMC010000442.1:0-1872 GCA_964553485.1 uncultured Comamonadaceae bacterium | reverse complement strand
TTACCTTTAAATTAACCAACTAAAACTTTCATGCTGCGTACCGTCATAATAGATGATGATGAAGACGCCAGGTCCACACTGCGTTCCTTTCTAGTTCAATATTGTCCCAATGTCGAAATTGTTGCTGAAGCAGATGGCGTATCCTCTGGCTACAAAGCTATCATGATCCAAGATCCTCAATTGGTCTTTCTAGACATTCAAATGGAAGATGGAACCGGTTTTGATCTGTTGGAGAAAATAAGAAACCCACAATTCAATGTGGTATTTACTACTGCTTTCGATGAATTCGCAATCAAAGCATTCAAATATTCCGCAATAGACTACTTGCTCAAACCAATTGATCCTGACGAACTAATTAAAGCGGTAACTAAAATCCGAAATCAAGAAGATGGTTATTTGGAAAGATTTGAGGAATTGAAAAATGCCACCAATGGTGTTCTCAACAGAATTACACTGAGTGCTCATGATGGCATTACGGTAGTCCATATTGACAGCATTCTAAGACTTGAGTCCGATTCCAATTACACCCATTTCTTTTTAAAGTCTGGGGAAAAAATCACCGTGCCCAAGTCATTGAAAGAATACGAAGCTATTCTGCCAAGTCATCTATTCTTTAGAACCCATCAATCACATATCATCAATCTTAACTTCGTTAAGAAATATGTGAAAGAAGATGGAGGCTATATCCTCATGGAAGACGGTAGTGAGGTTTTGGTAGCTCGCAGGAGAAAAGATGAATTCCTTCACATCCTTACAGGTCATTAAACCAAAATGGCCGCTTAAAAGCGACCAAATTGGATAAAGCACCTAGATTGAGCTGTTTTGAACATTTTGTGGATCCGTTGATCCTACTCGAACTTACCGCTAAGAGAATTCGTACTGTTCTATACCTCAATTTGACGAATATCAATTCCTTATGTGTTCCACTTTGAGCATTAGGTGCTTTTAGCCACGAATTAGGTGGATTCACTTTATCATTTGGAATTTGGCCATCTTCGATTCATAAGTCTACTCTCGAGTCAATTGTGACCCTTCCAAATTTAGAATCACAGCCCGAAGCACCCGGTCTTCTCTCAGGATTTTTTGGACATGAAAAAGGGACATTTACATGTCCCTTCTCAATTAACTATTCCGCACCTGATTAACCAAAATCCTATGGTTGAATAAAATCACCATCCTATGAAAATGGTTTGCGCAATATCTTGCTTTACATTCTAGCCTAACACCTAATTTTCTTTTCGGGTTGTTGTTGCTGATGTTCGGTGTCTTTCTGATAGAATTCGGTAAATGGGACTAAAAAATCTAGAAAGCAGAAAGGGCTGCATGTGCAGCCCTTGTTCTGTTGAAGTCTTTCGGGGGTCAAGTCATTCGTTAACGATCAAAAGCCCCAATTACCTGTTAACCAAAATTCACCAGCGTACTTATTGAGAGGAAATCATATAAATACAAGTCAAATATAGAGGAGTATTTAACTTTTGACGGGTTAATTGAGCATTCCGTATGCCTGACTTATTATTTGGCAGGTATTCACGGGGATTCGGGAAGGGCTAATTTCAATTTCCATAGTAAAACCGCTCAACCTTGGAGAAAGAGCCTTGATAATACCGGCATACATAAACGCCGGGGCTTAGCTTTTCAAGCTTGATCATCTCCGATGGATTAACCGTCAACTTTTCAATAACAGCTTGTCCTGTAGTATTGAATATTTCTATTTGTATTTGGTCATTGTAATTAGATTGAATCATTATTCCTTCGTCTTTCACAACAAGATTGAAGGTTGAATCAAATTCTCCAACGTCAACACTTGAATCATATTCGAGGCGTAAGGTGCGAGAAGAAACTATCCCATCTTCTTTAATACCGCCACAGATT
>CAZKMC010000441.1:0-1887 GCA_964553485.1 uncultured Comamonadaceae bacterium | reverse complement strand
CCTTATAGTCCCTGGTATTCGCTTCATCATGTTCAATTGACCAAAGAACTGAAGGATTGGAAGATCTCGTTGGCCGTTAAGAACATATTCAATTATACTCAGGACTCACCATTGATTCGCCCCGACGCTCCTTTTAGCGACCAGTTTGACACCAGTTATGCTTATGGTCCGTTGCAAACCAGACGGTTTGTACTTATGGTAGCATATACCTTACAAAAGAAAAGGTAGACTGGTGCACGAAGAGGAGAATCCTTAACTTTCCGCTATGAGTGGAACAAAGACATTATATATTGTGCGTCATGCAAAATCCAGGTGGAATCCAGAGGATATTGTAGACCACGAAAGGCCTTTGAATGAACGAGGTTTACGGGAAGCTGATTTGATGGCAAATCGGCTTGCTGGTGTAATTTCTGCGCCTGAATATTGGGTAAGCAGCACCGCATTGAGAGCAAAAACTACAGCAGCCATTTTCTTGGAAGCGTTCAAAGGGAAACAAGATATTCACTTGAATAAAGACATCTATGAAGCTTCTTATTCTAGTTTACTTCCAATAATCAACGCTTTTCCAGAAACAGCTGGGTCGGCAGTATTATTTGGTCATAATCCCAGTTTGTCATATTTGGTCTCCGGTTTGACCAACACTAATCTTGCAATGCAGACCTGCTGTATTACAGAGGTAGAATTACTTGTAAGTGAATGGGCGGATGTTGCCGCTGGAGTTGGAATGCTCAAAATGTTGGATTATCCAAGAAAAACTAACTTGTCGAAATGAGTCAAAGCCTCAAATATATTCTAGGGTTCTTAGGACTCGTTATCTTTTGCTGGGCAGTATGGTATTTCAGGAATATTGTTGCTTACGTTTTAGTTTCAGCAGTTCTTTCAATTCTTGGCGCCCCTATTGTGCGCTTGCTCCGCAAAATTAAAATTGGAAAGTGGAACTTACCTTCTTCCATTGCGGCGTTGATTACCCTGCTACTGTTTATGGGCGTTGTGGCTGCCTTCTTCAGTGTTTTCGCACCTCTTGTAGCCAGCGAAGCCCAAACAATCTCTAATATTGACGTGGAGAAGACTGCTCAAAACCTTGAGCAACCCTTGGCAAAAACCGAAGCATGGTTGAATCAATTCAACCTCAGCGGTGATGAAACCGGAAACCGTGAATACCTCATTTCTCAGCTAAAAAAATTGGTTGATTTTGGTCAAATAAGTACAGTCTTCAACAACATTTTCGCTATACTAGGAAGCGCATTTGCTGCTATTTTTTCCATCGTATTCATCACCTTCTTTTTCTTGAAGGACAGCAACATGGTTGCTCGGATTGTGTATACCATGACCCCCGACAAACACATGAGCAAGACCAAAGAAATCATGTCGAATACTTCAAAAATGCTGACCCGCTATTTTGGTGGACTGGTTGCACAGATCAGCATCATTGCCGTATTGCTCTCCATTGGATTGTCAATATTAGGTGTTGAAAATGCCTTCTTGATTGCATTTTTAGCAAGTATCTTCAATGTAATACCCTATGTGGGGCCTATCATCGGGGGGGTTTTGGCATTGACATTAACTCTCACCACCAATTTAGATCTTGACTTTAACTCAGAAATGCTGCCATTGCTAGGTAAAATTGCCATTGTATTTGCAATTGTTCAGTTGCTTGACAATTTGTTGATTCAACCCATCATTTTTTCAAACAGCGTAAAAGCTCATCCTTTAGAGATCTTTTTGGTTATTTCTATTGCAGGTACTCTTGCCGGAGTTACAGGAATGGTTCTGGCAATCCCGGCTTATACTCTGATCCGAATCATCGCGAAGGAGTTTCTATCAGGATTCAAGGTGGTGGACAGTTTGACTCGGAATATTTAAAAGATTTAAACAAATTAGCAAACC
>CAZKMC010000440.1:390-1887 GCA_964553485.1 uncultured Comamonadaceae bacterium | reverse complement strand
CGATTGTACAGGCAACGAAACTTGTTTCACTCAGACAATCACATTCGAAGATTTGAGTAACGAGACACCAGTTGTTCTTCCTGGGATTGTTCAAATGGTTTCGGATAAAGGAGGAGATTTGGTGATTACCAGACTCAACCCGAACCCTGCTGTCAACAACGTATACGTAGAATTTGCTTCGAAGGTAAATGCAACTGTTCGCTTAGAAGTATATGACATGAGTGGGCGTAATGTGTTGACTTTGTTTAATGGAAAAGTTCTTGCTGATGAATTCTACAGCACTGACTTTAACGCTTCAATCTTACAAGATGGATTATACACAGTGAGACTATTCTCAAACAACAACTCAGACCAAATTAAGATGGCTGTAGCGCGTTAATCTGAGATTTCATATTTGATAAAAGATCCCGTTCATTTCGAGCGGGATCTTTTTTTTTGTGCCCCGGTACATTTCATAACTTGCAGCGATTGTCATGGAGCGAGAAACCAAGTTTGTTGACGTAATCATTCCTATTGCCATTCCAAATCTCTTGACCTACCGAATTCCTCATTCAATGAGCGAGTTTATAAGGGTAGGACAACGGGTGGTGGTTCAATTGGGAAGATCCAAAATGTACACCGCGATCGTAAATGAGGTGCACGCCCGTGTGCCTCAAAAGTATGAAGCCAAATACATTGAAAGTATTTTAGATGAAAGCCCTATTGTAACCTCCACGCAATTGGCATTCTGGAAATGGATGGCTTCCTATTATATGTGCACTCTTGGAGAAGTTGCTTCCACAGCCCTTCCTTCCAGCCTCAAACTAGCTAGTGAAACAAAAATATTACTTCAAGAACATTACAGAGAGCTGGATGATTCCATCTTGACTGACAAGGAGTTTCTGATTCTTGAAGGGTTGGAAATTCACGGTGAAATGAATCTTGTGGAGATTGCTGAATTGTTGGATCAGAAAGCTGTTATGCCTCTGATAAAGTCGATGATTGATAAAAGGTTTGTCATAACAGTTGAAGATCTGAAACTTAGGTACAAGCCCAAAACTGCAGAGTTTGTCTACCTGCACCCTTCACTTCACAATGAAGAAAAGCTCCAAGAGGCTTTCAGTCAAATTGAGAATAGAGCACCCAAACAGCTCGAAATGCTGCTTGCCTATTTACGCGAAGACCCTGATTACCAATTGGGAGTTTCGAAGGTCAAACTTCAAAAAATGGTCAATGGAGATGCCCAATTAAGCAAGAAATTAGTTGAAAAAGAGGTGTTCGAAATTCGAGTAAGAGAGATAGGTAGGTTGAGTGAATACCAATTGGAGTTAGAAAAAGACAAAGAGCTTTCCGAAGATCAAGAACGTGCTTTGAAAGAAATAAAGCAGAGTTTTGAAAAGAAGGATGTCTGTCTATTATATGGTGTCACAGGATCAGGAAAGACTGAAGTTTATGTCAGTCTCATTCGCGAAACGCTAGAACGTGGCGAAGAAGTACTCTATCTAATTCCAGAGATAG
>CAZKMC010000440.1:0-380 GCA_964553485.1 uncultured Comamonadaceae bacterium | reverse complement strand
CGTTGACGACTCAATTAATCAAGCGACTGCAAAAGTATTTTGGTAATCAAGTTGGTGTTTTTCACAGCAAGTTCAATGTGCAAGAACGTGCAGAAATCTGGCTCAATACTTTAAAGTCTGGGGACTCTCAATCAAAGCTGATTGTAGGAGCCCGCTCATCTTTGTTTCTTCCTTTCAATAAGTTGGGATTGATAATCATTGATGAAGAACATGAGAACAGCTTCAAGCAATATGACCCAGCACCTAGATATCATGCACGAGATAGTTCGGTTGTTCTCGCAAAAATGCACGGAGCAAAAGTACTGATGGGATCTGCGACCCCTTCAATTGAATCTTTCTGGAATGCCGAAAAGGACAGATATGGTATTGTTGAAATGAGC
>CAZKMC010000439.1:0-1935 GCA_964553485.1 uncultured Comamonadaceae bacterium | reverse complement strand
GCTCACGACAACTCGGTCAGTATATTTTGGCGTAAATAGTAACATCGGGATCAAGTTAATTGAGCGCGTTTTTAATAGGTATCCGAATGGACAAGCTTATGAGTTTGGTGAAATTGCCCGCCGCACCAAAAATGCAGCATCGGTCAGCTCTTCCAATAAAAGAAGTTTTACCCTTATCGGCGACCCTGCTTTGCGTATAGCCTTGCCCCGCTATCGTATTGTAACAGATAGTATCAATGGCCTTGACCCGCAGCAGCAACTAGATACCTTAAGGGCATTGAGTAAGGTGAAAGTTAAAGGTCACTTAGAAGATTACAGCGGTGCTGTTTTGACAAATTGGAATGGCGTACTTACCCCAACAGTATTCGATAAAAAGAAAGTACAAAACACCCTTGGTCAAGATGAAGGCTCCCCGGTTATCTCTTATGAGCAGCAAACCAATCGCATTTATCGTGGGCAAAGCAGCATTACTAACGGTTATTTTGAATTTGAATTTGTGGTACCAAAAGATATCGCTCTAAATATTGATTTTGGCAAGATTTCTTACTACGGACACAATGGGCAAATGGATGCGCAAGGCTATGACACCAGCTTTTATGTTGGCGGCATTGATCCAAATGGCGTTGCTGATGAGCAGGGCCCGGACATCCAACTCTTTATGAACCAAGAAGGATTCGTCAATGGCTCAGTTACGGACGAAAGTCCGGTCTTGCTTGCCAAAGTATCTGACGAAAACGGAATCAATACCGTCGGAAATGGAATTGGCCACGACATCATTGCCGTTTTAGATGGTCAAACCGCTCAACCTGTTGTGCTCAATGATTTTTATGCTGCAAATCTAGATTCTTACCAATCTGGCGAGGTTCGTTATCAGTATCAAAACCTAGCTCCTGGCCCACATACGCTTTCTTTAAAAGTTTGGGATGTCAATAATAATTCATCCACTGCTCAAATAGATTTCATTGTACAGGCCAAAGAGGAACCTACGCTACAGCACGTTCTCAATTATCCTAATCCGTTTACAACGCGCACGGAATTTATGTTCGAACACAACCAATCTTGTTCCTCCCTCGATGTTCAGGTTCAAATATTTACTGTTTCAGGACGACTCGTCAAAACGATAGCTGAAGAGGTTCCTACCACTGGCTTCAGAGTAGCTGGCTTATTTTGGGACGGTAGAGATGACTTCGGAGATGAACTGGCGCGCGGCACCTATTTATACCGTTTGCGTATTCAAACTCCAGACGGCGCATATGCAGAGCAAACAGAAAAACTTGTTATCCTAAAATAGAAATTCCCTATCTTTACCTGCTCTATGAAAAGACCAAGATTTTATCAATTATTGCTCGCTATCAGTTTGGTGTTTGTTTACCAAACTGCATTCGCTCAACCTACCGGTGGCTCTGGCGTCACAGACAACGATCTTCAGCTCAATACCATTACTACCTCTTTACCCTTTTTGGCCATTACGCCAGACTCAAGAGCAGGTGGAATGGGCGATGCCGGTACAGCCCTGAGTGCCAACTCTACCTCGATCTATTGGAACACCTCGCTTCTGAGCTTTGCCGAGCAAAAATCGGAGGTTAGTTTATCTTACACCCCTTGGCTGCGTCAACTCACCAACGATATCCATTTATCTTACCTTGCTGGTTACAAGCAAATTAATAAAATCCACTCCATTGGTGGCGCACTCCGTTTTTTTAGTCTCGGAGAAATTACGTTCACAGATATCAATGGCGATGTGCTCCGCGACGACAAACCAAGTGAGTTTGAATTAGTGGGTGCTTATGCTTTCAGATTAGCAGATCGCTTCAGTATTGGCGTAAATGGAAAATTTGCATATTCCAACCTTACAGGTGGCCTTACCGTTGCTGGCGTCAATACAAAGCCTGGCGTTGTTGGTGCTGCAGATCTTTCTTTTAGTTATTTCAATGA
>CAZKMC010000438.1:1386-1935 GCA_964553485.1 uncultured Comamonadaceae bacterium | reverse complement strand
CGGAATTTAAAGGTGGAAAGAAAGAAAATAAGCTGGGCATGCGCGCAAGCGAGACGGCCGAAATGATTTTTGAGAACTGTAGAATTCCGGCAGCAAACATACTTGGCGAAGTTGGAGATGGATTTATCCAGGCAATGAAAGTGCTAGATGGAGGTCGTATTTCAATTGGAGCTCTTGGATTGGGCATCGCGAAAGGAGCTTTGGAAGCATCCATTCAATACAGCAAAGAGCGGGAGCAATTCGGACAACCAATTTCGAATTTTCAAGCGATTTCATTTAAGCTTGCGGACATGGCTACTGATATAGAAGCAAGTGAATTGTTGCTGTACCAATCGGCCGACATGAAGAACAGAGGGGTGAAAGTGACCAAGGAAAGCGCCATGGCAAAGTATTACACCTCAGAGGTTGCGGTACGTGTATCCACAGAGGCTGTCCAAATATTTGGTGGTTATGGATATACCAAAGATTATCCAGTAGAGAAATTCTACCGAGACAGCAAACTTTGTACTATTGGGGAGGGAACAAGTGAGATTCAGAAGCTGGTAATAT
>CAZKMC010000438.1:0-1376 GCA_964553485.1 uncultured Comamonadaceae bacterium | reverse complement strand
ATATCCAGAGAAGTTCTTAGCTAGCTTCCTCGGCCTGTAAGGCCAAAAAAGAATCACGAAGAAAACGGAGAGTAGATTTGTCTTTAAAATAAAAATTATTTTATCTTTGCCCTCCAATTAAAAGAAGACCCATGCTGATTATTCCGGTAAAAGAAGGAGAAAACATAGATCGCGCGTTGAAGAAGTTCAAGAAGAAGTTTGAGCGTACAGGTGTTATGCGTCAGTTACGTGCACGTCAAACGTACATCAAGCCAACTGTTAAACGCAGAGAAGAGAGAAAGAAAGCGATTTATAAGAATTATCTCCAGATAGCTGAGGATTAAGCTTTTCATACTTATTTAAAGGGCGAAATTTGGATTTGATCTGAATTTGGCCCTTTTTTATGCCATGGCGGAGCGTGAGGATTTTCTAAAATATTTACAGACAGAACGGAGGTATTCACCTCACACACTAAAAAGCTATGCCACAGATCTTCTTCAGTTTCAGAAATTTTGTTCTGAGCAATATGAAACTGAGCAGTTAATTGGTCAAAGTCATCTAGTTATCCGCAGCTGGATGGTACATTTAAAAGAATCTGGTAGCTCCTCCAGAACCATTCATCGAAAATTAAGTAGTCTTAGGTCTTTTTATAAGTATGCCAGGAAGATGGGTTGGACAGACCTCAACCCGGTGCTCAAAGTTCCCACCCCAAAGTTGTCTAAGCGTTTGCCTGTATTCATTGCCGAGACAAGCATGGAAAATCTTTTGGATCATTTTTCTTTCCCTGACGACTTTGGTGGAGAAAGGGATCAGTTGCTTGTAACCTTGTTTTATGAAACAGGTATACGACTTTCAGAAATGATTGGACTCCTGGAAAAAGACATCGATGCAGCCGCTTGTCAGATCAAAGTTCTTGGTAAGCGAAATAAAGAACGCATTCTTCCTGTTTCAAAGGAAACCATGAGTTTCATCACACGTTTTCAGCGTTTGAAAAGAATGCAATTTGAAGGTGAATTACCACTTGAATTGCTAGTAACAGATAAAGGAAATAAGCTGTATCCAAAATTTGTTTATCGCAAAGTCAATACCTATCTTAGTTTGGTAAGCACAGTGCAGCAGAAAAGTCCACACATACTCAGGCATACATTTGCCACTCACATGCTGAATAACGGAGCAAATCTGAATTCCGTTAAAGAACTACTTGGTCATTCCAGTTTGGCTGCTACTCAAGTCTACACGCACAACACAATTGATAAGTTGAAAAAGATTCATGAACAAAAACATCCGAGAGGGTGAAATAACATGTTAAACCTATGCAAGTAAAAATTCATTCCATTCACTTTGATGCAGACAAGAAGTTGCTCAATTTCATTCAAGAGAAGATTGATAAGTTGACC
>CAZKMC010000437.1:0-1952 GCA_964553485.1 uncultured Comamonadaceae bacterium | reverse complement strand
CAGTCTTAAAGACATTGTGTTCTTCCAACACAGGGTTGAGTATACCAAGTTTGATAAGTTCTTTGTGAGGGCATACATGACCAAGGAAGACGCCGGAAATTCATATGATCCCTATGCAACTTCCCTTGCCTTGTTGGAAGAGGCCAGAAGTCCAAATGATTGGGCACAAGTTTATGTGAAGTACTGGAATGATAGTATCAATGACCGACTTGAAGATCTTGGCTACCCTGAGTTAACGTGGGATCCAGAGGCGGGAGCATTCGCTTTTGACAATGACTCATTGGAAACCTGGACCAACTTCTACTCAGATTCTCTATTCTATTGGCATGGTTTAGTTGAAGATTGGACCAACAATGGAAATGCAAACGTTCCAGGAACAGGTCCTACTGGATACCATGCTCCGGGAACTACAGATTTTGCCGAAGCGTTCAATCGCATAACTGGAGCAAAGAACAACGATACCGAAGGTGGGACACGCTTTTACGACAAATCGGCGCTGTATCATGTGCATGGAGAATATATTTTCAAACCGCTCTTCATTGACCGTATTACTGTAGGTGCCAATGCCAGAATGTATCGACCAGATTCGGATGGGACCATTTTTACCGACACTGCAGGATACAAGATTAAAAACTCTGAAGGGGGAGCTTATCTTGGGTTGAGACAGAAATTTCTGGAAGATAAAATCATAGCGAATGCTACTTTGCGTGCAGACAAGAATCAGAATTTTGACATGATTATGACACCGGCTCTGAGCTTGGTGCTTCAGCCAAAACCCAATAATTACCTACGACTCTCTTTTTCATCTGCTTTGCGGAATCCTACATTAGCTGATCAATATCTATTCTTGGATGTGGGTAGAGCTATTTTGAGCGGTAACTTGGAAGGAGTGGATAGCTTGATCACTTTGGAATCTTTTGGAGATTATCGGGCAACGCTTGATCCAGATACAGTTCGTTATTTTGGAATAGACCCAATTCGTCCAGAACAAGTAAAGACTTTCGAAATCGGTTATAGAACTACCCTTTGGAAAAAGCTATACGTCGATGGGAGTTATTATTATAGCTCCTACACAGACTTCATTGGATTCAATATTGGCATTGACGCTGAATTTGGGACTAATGGCCTGCCAACAGATATTCAGGTTTATAGATACTCAGCAAATTCTAAGAATGAGGTGAAAACTCAAGGTTTTGCCATCGGTCTCAACTATTATGTCAATGATAAAATAGGAATCTCAGGCAATTATTCCTGGAACCAATTATTGAAGTCGGACCCAGATGATCCTATTATTCCTGCCTTCAATACACCCGAGCATAAGTTCAACCTGTCCTTCACAGGAAGAAATATGAAATCGAGTTTGGGATCTGGAAAAAACACTTGGGGGTATGGGGTGAATTATAAGTGGGTGCAGGGGTTCCTGTTTGAAGGGTCACCTCAGTTCACCGGATTTGTGCCAACCTATGATTTGGTAGATGCCCAAGTGAATTATCAAGTCAAATCTATCAGAACCACGTTCAAACTTGGAGCTTCAAACCTATTGAATAATCAACAATTTCAAACCTACGGAGGCCCTCGTATTGGAAGGCTAGCATATTTTTCTATCCTCTATGAGCTAAATCGTAATTGAGTAACTTACAACAACCCTTAAAAATAAATTTTTATGAAAAAAATGTCTACATTATTCACTCTTTTATTGGCGCTTGCTTTGGTGCAAACCCAGGCTCAACGATACTTGGAAGAGATCTTTGATGAAGTGACGGTAACAAGCAACGTCCAGTATGGAATGAATGCCACAGTATTGGCATACCCACTACTTGGAGAAGCTATTCCGCAACCTTTAATAATGGATGTTTATGAACCAACCGGAGACGTTGAAACTGACCGTCCAGTAATTCTTTATTTTCACACAGGAAATTTCCTTCCTACACCAGAAAATGGTTCGCCAAGCG
>CAZKMC010000436.1:0-1978 GCA_964553485.1 uncultured Comamonadaceae bacterium | reverse complement strand
CCAAGCTTTTGGGTCTTCTTCTACTCCGTTTTGAACGCCATGCAGATAGCGTGTAAACCAACGATTCATCATGGACATTGGTGGTGGACCACCATGTCCGTTTTGGTGGTAGTAAACTTGAACTGGAAGCCCCTTTGCTCTGGCAGCGCTGTAGATGCGGTAACTGTGCTCAGGCATTACGTTCCAGTCGTTGAAACCGTGTGACATCAACAGTGCACACTTCATCGGTTCCATTTGGTTGAGGTAATCGCGCCCGGCCCAGAAATCATTGTAGTCTCCAGTAATTCTGTCCATGCCTTGTGCCATTTCAATGTCCCGAACTCGGGCGTTGTTCCCGGCTCTTTTGGACTCATCTCCGCTATGGATAAAGTCATACAACACGTCGATGTCCTCTCCCAAATATCCTCCCGGATGGCGGATGAGACCATTGGACCTGTAATAATGATAATAGGATGTATTGGGTGCAATGGGGATGATTGCTTCAAGACCTTCCACTCCGGTTGTGGCAGCTGCAAGAGGTAGAGTGCCATTGTAAGAGGTGCCGGTCATGCCCACTTTGCTTGTGCTCCAATACGCTTTGACCTGCTCTTTTCCTTCTGGAGTGGTATACCCTTTTGCTCTTCCACACAGCCAATCAATCACTGCTTTTGGGGCAAGGGATTCGTTTTTTCCACCCACTGTGGGCGCTCCTTGAGACAATCCCGTGCCGGGAGAAGAAGAGTGGACAACGATATATCCTCTTGGGACCCAGGTGCTTACATGAGATTCTGAAATGATGGGACGTTCGCCCGTTCGTTCGATCTCTGGTGGATGCACATGCTTGGGTGGAGTGTCTCCCAAGTTGTGCCGCACGTTCCAGAACGTTTCCTGTCCACCTCCTGCAACACCTGCAAAATAAGGGCTGGAGATATAAATGACAGGCAGCTTTAGTCCTTCAGTGTCCGTATGTACCGGCCTTGTCACATCCACATGCATGCGGTCTTTTTTGCCGTCCATGTCAGAATCAAAGGTGGTTTCAACCCACAGATCCTCTCTGATCCAATTGGACTCATCGGCAAATTCAGGAATGATCTGTGCCTCACCATTATCAAATACTGGCTTGATTCCGGATTGGGCAAAACTTAGACTTGCCACCAAACATGCGGCCACCAACAAAATTGAACGTTCTTTCATTTGCACAAGTTAATCAACCGTGCAAGAAGTTCAATGTGTGCTTTCTTTTTTAGGCCTAACGGCCGAGGAATGGTCTGTCTGGATCTCAGTTTGTTTTCGTGACTTCCGAATTTACTTTCCTCCAATCACTCGTTCCTGTAAGTTGATCGAACCCTGATGAACGGCTTTGAGAATTGAATTCACCATGGCTTCATCCAAGTCATATTTCTGGGCCATTTGGAGATTTCTTTCCAACAAGCTGGACCATCTGCTATTCTGAAGAATGGTCATGTCGTTGTTCTTTTTGAATTCCCCAATCTTCTCTACGGTTTTCATTCTATTGCGCAGAATATCAAGAAGTTGCTCATCAAAAGAATCAATCTCGTTACGCAGAATACTCAATGACTCCATTGAGACTTCTTGTGGATCTACTTCTCGAATGATCAGTTCCGCCAGTAACATGTCCAGATCTGTAGGAGTTAATTGTTGCGCAGCGTCACTCCAAGCTTCATCAGGGGTGGTATGCGTTTCTATCATGAGTCCGTCAAAATTCAAGTCCATCGCTTTTTGACTTACTTCCGCCAGCAGAGCTCTGTTCCCGGCAATGTGGCTAGGGTCGCAGATCAGCGGAAGGTCTGGATTCAGTCTTTGTAATTCAATTGGAATGTCCCACTGCGGTTCATTGCGGTATTTCTGTTCGCCGTATTGTGAGAATCCTCTGTGAATTGCACCAATTCTTGTGGTTCCTTTGAGCATGAATCTTTCTATCGCTCCTATCCAAAGGCCAAGGTCCGGATTGATAGGGTTTTTTACAAGAATTGGAATG
>CAZKMC010000435.1:0-1981 GCA_964553485.1 uncultured Comamonadaceae bacterium | reverse complement strand
CGATAAATCCGGCACCTCCCGTTACAAGAATTGATCTTTCAAACATGCTAACTAAGTTGGCAATAAAACTTCTGCGTTCAATAAATCGAACGAGGCATCCTTCGGAATGTTACAAACTCCAGTAGATCAAATCTTTAATTTGATTTCTATAGAGTCCTTTAATGTCGACAAAAACTCCTTTTTTGCCATTCATCAAAGATTTGAAATAGTCTTCTGTTAATCCAACATAGTCCTTGTGATTGACGGCTACTATCACTGCATCATAGACACCTTCGTCGGGCTTGCTCTTCAAAGTAACACCATATTCCGCATGCACTTCATCCGGATCCGCGTGCACATCCACAACGTCCACATGCACGCTGAATGATTCTAATTCACGAATCACATCTACTACTTTGGAGTTGCGGATGTCGCTCACATTTTCTTTGAACGTCATGCCCATTACAAGCACGCGTGCATCCAATACGTTCTTCCCTTGCTCAAGAATCTTCTTGACGGTTTGTTTACCTACATAAAAGCCCATGCTATCATTCACATACCTTCCAGAGTTGATCACTTTAGAATGGTATCCCAATTTTTTGGCTTTGAAAGTAAGGTAGTATGGATCAACACTAATGCAATGACCCCCAACCAAACCTGGAAAGAACGGTAGGAAATTCCATTTCGTTCTGGCACATTCCAGCACATCATAGGTGTTTATTCCTACTTTGTTAAGAATGATGGAAAGCTCATTGATCAATGCGATGTTGACATCGCGCTGGGTATTTTCAATCACCTTAGAAGCTTCAGCAACTTTAATGCTCGCAGCCCTGTGAACACCCGCATCCACTACCAATTCATAGGTTTTTGCAATTTCTTCAAGACTTTCAGCATCACATCCACTAGCCACTTTAACTATGGTTCTAATCGTGTGGTGCTTGTCGCCTGGATTAATTCTTTCTGGTGAGTATCCGACTTTGAAATCAGTCACCATCTTAAGGCCAGACAGTTCTTCTAAAATCGGCACACAATCATCTTCAGTGCATCCAGGATAGACTGTAGACTCATATACTACGTAATCACCTTTTTTGAGAACTTTTCCAACCGTGGTGCTGGCAGCAAGTACCGGTCCGAGGTCAGGCTGATTGCTTGAGCTGATAGGAGTCGGAACGGCAATAACAAAGAAATTAGCCTCTTTGAGGTCTTCCAATTCATGTGTAAAAGTGATGTCCGCACCATCAAAAGCACTACTATCCAATTCCTTGGAAGGGTCTTTATTGTTCTTCATCATGGCCACACGCTTGGCATTGATGTCAAAACCAATTACTTTGATTTGTTTGGCAAATTCAAGGGCGATGGGTAATCCCACATATCCCAATCCAACTACAGCGAGTTTGGCTTCTTTGTTGACTAGCTTTTCGTAGATCATGCTTTATTTACTTGTCGCAAGTTTAGTGACTTTTCCATTTTCTAGTGCATACATTTCTCCACTTTCAGGACAGGCTGCACGCGCCTGCGAATCAAATTCCAATTTATGACCGAATTCGCTCATCCAACCCATTTGCCTGGCAGGGTTTCCCACTACCAATGCATATGAAGGAACTATTTTGGTAACAACCGCGCCGGCTCCAATGAATGCGAAACTTCCTATATCATGTCCGCATACGATTGTGGCGTTGGCACCAATTGATGCGCCTTTGCCAACATGGGTCTTGCTATATTGTCCTCGGCGAATCACTGCACTTCTAGGATTCACCACATTTGTGAATACACATGAAGGTCCTAGAAATACATCGTCATCACAACTTACTCCGGTGTATAGAGATACGTTGTTTTGTACTTTTACATTGTTTCCCAGAACAACTTCCGGACTAATGACTACATTTTGTCCAATGTTGCAGTTCTCTCCCAGCTTACAACCAGGCATAAGGTGACTGAAATGCCAGATCTTGGTGCCTGCACCAATTTCACATCCTTCATCTACTACTGCGGTTTCATGAAC
>CAZKMC010000434.1:1252-1982 GCA_964553485.1 uncultured Comamonadaceae bacterium | reverse complement strand
GGATTTCCAATACTGCTGGACTATGTTGCTCATGAACTTTGACTTCCTCTTCAGTTCTACCTTCTGTTCTCTTACAGCTTTTTCCTGCGCTATCTCCTTCTCGTGGATATTCTTTTTTGCGTTTCTAGCCATTTTCTTTGCGTCTCCGCGGCCTCTGCGTGAAATCCTTTTCCCAAAGAATCCCATCTGTTCGCTACTCACTAATGTCGGGCATCAACTGAATTCCAGTCGAAAAACCCAACAAGAACTAACAAGTTAATACTAACAGCTAAAACCTAAAAAAATGGCAGATCCACGTCCACAGGCGGTTTACACAAGCTCTCAATCAGAGCTATACGCCATATGCACTATCGGTTGGAGCAGTTTCAACGAAAACCAACCAGACTTCGAACTTTTCAATACGCTCTACACCCCTGTTTACGGCACAGATGCCTTGATAGAAATAGAAGCGGCTATGAACCTGCCCGGTTTTCAAGAACGGAATGAGGCATCGGAAGTCTCCTTCATCGAAATGTCAGGGGCACATGCAGTATGTATCCTCAAATGGAAGGCACTGCGCAGCTACATAAAGAGTTCATTCCCTTCCGAATTACAGAAGCCAAAGATCGAAGCAGCTGGCTACGACCATTTCGCAAAGGCCGCTAATAAGAATTGGGATGAGACCAAGGTCATGCTCACGGCAGGGCAGCACTTCATAGATAACAACACCCCAGAACTCACCCTTGGTGGC
>CAZKMC010000434.1:633-1242 GCA_964553485.1 uncultured Comamonadaceae bacterium | reverse complement strand
CATTCTCAGATCTCTATCTCATCTTCACAGATGCAGAGCAGGATCAACAAGAAGCAACCGATGTCAAGATCATTGCGAACAACGCCATCTATGCCAAATTGCTCAAAATGTTTGAAGATGCACAGATAATCTATGAGCATGATGCCTCCAAGCGAGAACGCTTCATCTTCGCACAACTCAAAAAGATGATCACTAACAAAGGTGGCACAACCACCATTCCGATAGACACGGTTATAATTGAGGGCAAGGTAACCAACCTCAATACGGGCTTCCCAATTCAGAATGCATCCATCAACACAACACCCGATGGTAGCACCGAAACCTTTAGTGCCATTTCAGATATAGATGGAAACTATGAATTGATAGTATCTGGTTTACCTACATCATCCACGGGAACACTCTTCGTCAATGCAGAAGCCTTGGATTTCGATCCAGCCTCACTCCCACTCGATTATGAAACGGGTAAGGCATTCAAACTGGTGTTCCAGTTAAATGAGTTAGTTCCGCCACCACCACCTCCTGTACCATAAGAGGTATTCATCTTTAATTAGAAAAGGCCGTAAAAGCTTCCACGCCCGCACTGAGGCTCTCGAAGTGGTCGCAATTACC
>CAZKMC010000434.1:0-623 GCA_964553485.1 uncultured Comamonadaceae bacterium | reverse complement strand
CCTACGCACAATCCCATTGAATAGATGGCAGTCCCCTCTTCGCTCATCAGAAGCTTCCTTACTGCGTAAGTCCAAAATGTGAGAAAACACATTTAGTCGCTTCTGCTTTCGCCCAAAGCAAAGTAACATAACGCGTATACATTATGTGACATTATGAATGATAACAATCATCTTAGTAAAAAGCCTCAAAGACCTGATTCCATCTATCTTAGCTAGGTGAAATCTCAAATATGATCCAGCCCCCACAGTCAACTAGTCTGTTTTTAAAGTGGTTCAGAATTGCAGCTGTAAGTTTTTTATTGCGTCTATTTTTGGCTTAACAATGAGATATTTATTTGTGACCAAAATCCCATGGATTAAATACAAACATGTTCTCCATGCTCATTCTCATGCGGCACTTTTAGGTTGGGGATATATGTTATTGACAAGTGCGTTGATTATTTTTGTTTCTGCAAAAGGCACACCTCGAAAACAGTATAGTTGTCGGGAGCAGTTTTCACCAATTTCTTCAATAGTCAAGTTGGGTTGGTAATTTCCCTTTTGAGCATGATGGTCTGGATCCTTATCTGCTATTTTGCCACACAAAAAAGATTTGAGAAAATGGATGTTTAACAACCATTTCC
>CAZKMC010000433.1:322-1986 GCA_964553485.1 uncultured Comamonadaceae bacterium | reverse complement strand
CGATAGCCCCACTCATAAGTTTTAGCAACCACATCATCTAATGGTGGGTCATCTGCCATTTGCGTTGGCAGTTGGCAGGCGATTGCAGGGTTAGAGCAACCTAATTCAATCGATGTGGGAGCACGATTTGCCTCTCCGTAAGAAGCGTATGTTGAAAAATTATTTGAATATTTATAAGTTAAACCAATG
This sequence comes from uncultured Comamonadaceae bacterium, assembly GCA_964553485.1. Classification (GTDB taxonomy): domain Bacteria; phylum Bacteroidota; class Bacteroidia; order Flavobacteriales_D; family Sanyastnellaceae; genus CAZKMC01. The sequence goes on along the minus strand of CAZKMC010000433.1, from coordinate 1,797 downwards.
GTTGGATTAATCCTTGACCAACTGGCCTTCTCAGTTAATGATCCATCTGATTGATCCGCCCTTCTATCCGTATTGTCGACTTCCTGATAGTTATAACGCGCACCGGCAGTTACATGCCAATTTTCATTAAACGAGAGTGTATCAACAGCATAAATACCAAAGGTTTGGGTTCTACCTGATAGATTTGTATTGTTTTCATATGTTCCAGAGTCTTTTACTAATGTTCTGTTGTCGGTCATTGTTGCATCCTCATACTCATCTTGTACAAAACTAATGAGTGAGGTTTCAAGACTTATTCCGGTTACAAAATTATTATCCAAATCGAATAAAGGTTGTGTAAAAGTCATTTGTGTTGAAAGTCCGTAAAGGTCTTGTTTTGTGCCGGTCTTTCTATTTTCGCCGCTAATTTCATCAATTAAGTCTGGGTTATCATAGCTAAAGAGCGTTACAGCATCATCACCAATTGAAAAAGGGCCCCCTGAAACAATAGAAATATTATTTTCCGCAGTTAATTCAATTTCTCCATCACCATTCCAAGTTTTTCTATCTGAACGTTTCCAGTAAATATTTGATGAAAGCATGGTGTCGTCATCAAAGAAATGGGATAAAGCTAAATTTAATTGGCCATAAAGATTTTTGGTCTCATCTGGCGCGGTATTAATACCCTCGTTATCATTACCGAGTAAATATTTCGGTGCCAATCCATTCCCTATAAGCTTATTGTCAGCACCAGTATAAGAAAGTTCTAGCCTTGAGGCCTCATCTTCCCAGCCGACTTTAGCAAAATATTGATTTAGATGTGAGGGTGAAAAATCTCGCCATCCGTCCTCTTTGGTATATTGATACCCAGCGTAATAATCAAAACTGCCAGATGTGCCACCATGTTCAATTAACGATATTTGACGATCCCAGGAGCCACCGGTAAAAGATAATTTTGTTTTATCAAATGAATGGCCAGATTTTGTTTGAAAAGCCATTGCGCCACCCAGCGTATTTAATCCATAAATTGGATTAGTTCCTGGAACAACTTGTGCACCAGAAAAAGCAAACTGCGGTAACGTATCCCAAAGAACAACATCACTGAAAGGTTGATTTTGCCTTACACCATCCACATAGATTGACAAACCTTGTTCATTCCCCAGTATTGAACCGGCGGTATAGCCACGAAAGCGAATTTCGGGTTGCCATGGATTTCCTCCAACCTCATTTAATGTAACGCTTGGGGCATTATTTACTAAATAATCAGCAAATGAAATTCCAGGTTGGTCACTCACGTCATCCATTTGAATAACCTGAACATTGCTTGGCAGGATATTCTTATCAACACCAATACCAGGCAGCGGTGCAACCGTTGTTACATCAATTGTTCCTGTTGTAAGTGCGTCTTCAGCAAAAACTGGATTAGACACTAAAACTAAACTTACTAATGGGATTAGATACTTCATACTTTTTAAAATCCAAATACAATAACGAAG
>CAZKMC010000433.1:0-312 GCA_964553485.1 uncultured Comamonadaceae bacterium | reverse complement strand
GCAGCTATTTTACAGGGAAGTGCTTGAATTTATATAGGAATTTTTCCTAAGATGGTTGTTTATTCCAGCTGACTGAATAGCCAATTTCGTCAGAAAGAACTTGGTATTGGCTATCCGTTCCAAATTCAGGAATGGCAACAACATTTTCTCCATCGACAAGGAGTGGAATAAAAAAGCGCTCCCAAGGTGGGATTCTCGAGGACTGCAATAATGATTTTACTGTACGGGTAGGCTGATTCTGTATGGGTTTAAATTTTTCCCCACCCTGACGATTACGTATCACCAACTGGCCTGATGTAATTTTATCTAAAT
>CAZKMC010000432.1:0-1994 GCA_964553485.1 uncultured Comamonadaceae bacterium | reverse complement strand
AGTATACAGATTGCACCGCTTCATAGTGATCGTGAGGTTCCGCATCCTTCTATTCAGGTCAATTCTAACTACAACCCATTCCATACCGCAGAGAAACTCGGTTCTTCGGGTAAAAGCGGAGGGGGTCTAGCATCACGTTTTGGAAATGACCGTGTGGAGCCTGAACAGTGGAAAGCACTTTATGCAATTACAGAAGAGTTAGAAGGTCTTTCAAATTCAGATCAGCGCACCGCACAGCAGGGAGCTGATCGAGAGCTTGAAACTCACATGGCGACCTTCCAGCTTCATCGGAAGTACATTGTTACAACCATTCGGTCTGGAATGATTATAGTGGATCAGCAACGTGCACATGAACGTGTGATGTATGAGTTTTATCAAAACTGTCTGAAAAAACAAACTGGCAGCAGTCAGCAGCTTTTGTTTCCACAGACCATAACTTTATCCGCGTCTGATTTTACACTTGTGGAGTCGATTATAGATGAGCTTCATGCAGCCGGTTTTGAAGCTGAGCCATTTGGAGGAAAGGAGCTGATTATTAGAGGAGTTCCTGCCGAATCTAAGAATACAGATCCAGTTCGTTTTTTAGAATCTGTGCTTGAGGAAGTCAAGAATCATTCTGACAGAAAAAACGAAGAGCACTTAGACACCGTTGCTCTTGCCCTTGCGCGCAGTTCATCTATTCGGGCGGGACAAGTATTGGCCGAGATAGAAATGCGCGAATTACTTGATCAATTGTTTGCTTGTGAGTTGCCCTATCACAGCGCAACGGGCACACCAACAATTGTTACATTTACTCTTTCCGAATTGGAACAAAAATTTAAGAAATAGATGCAGCCGATAACTCAAGTAGTTCGCAACCTTATAATAATTAATGCGATATTTTTTGTGGCCACCTTTGTTTTTGGAAGTAGCTCTGGGCTTCCGGTCCTTACGCAATATTTGGGTGCTTATTATCCCTCTTCACCCAATTTTGGTCCTTGGCAGATTGTCACCCACATGTTCATGCATGGAGGGTTGGCCCATATCTTTTTTAACATGTTTGCCTTGTACATGTTTGGTTCAACACTTGAGCGTTTCTGGGGGCCTAAGCGATTTTTGATCTATTACTTTGTATGTGGATTAGGTGCTTTTTTCTTGCATGAATTTGTAAATGGCGTCCAGTTATATATGGAGTATGGTTTGTTTTTTCCGTCTGGGAGTCTCTTTCCTGCCTCTGGGCAGGCCATTATGAACAGTGCAGCAAGTTCTTACTTTGTTCCAGTGGTAGGAGCTTCAGGGGCTGTTTTTGGATTGTTGTTGGCATTTGGAATGTTGTTCCCCAATACGAAGCTATTTATGATCTTCATACCTGTTCCGATAAAAGCCAAGTATTTTGTTTTGGGTTATGGTGCATTGGAATTGTTCCAAGCATTTCAAAATAACCCTGGCGACAATGTGGCTCATTTTGCTCACTTAGGGGGAATGTTATTTGGATACATTCTCCTTAAGAAGTGGCAAAACGACAAGGGAAATTTATATTGAAATGTCGGGAGGAATACTAGAAGATATCAAGGGTTTTTATAAGAAGGGTGGCATGACCACCAAATTGTTGTTCATCAATATATTGGTGTATCTGGTCACGGTACTTCTGTATTTCCTAGCAAGGGCCATGCAGTCTGCATGGTTGATCGAGTGGTCTCATGGAGAGTTCTCATTGGCAACCACCTGGTATTTACCTGAGTTGATCCGCCGCCCGTGGAGTCCTATTACTCATATGTTTGCGCATGCTGGCTTCTGGCACATCTTCTTCAACATGGTATTCCTGTATGTGTTGGGGGGGATGTTTGAACGTTGTTTTGGAGCGAGAAAGCTGTTGAGCACGTATTTATTGGGTGGGCTATCTGGCTTTGTGGTGTACGTTTTTTTCTACAATCTCTTTCCCGGACTTAGAGAAGAAGGAATTTCGTACGCTTTGGGTGCTTCAGCGGCGGTAATGGCAATTTTGGTGGGATATG
>CAZKMC010000431.1:0-1998 GCA_964553485.1 uncultured Comamonadaceae bacterium | reverse complement strand
TGATCGAAAGGTTCATAAACACCTTCAATCAATTCAACGTCTTCTCTCAATTGACCTGCGTATTCACCCACTAACTCATCCAACTTCGCATCCGCCAAGTCAGTGATCTTCTCCACATTCGCTTCAATCTTGGTCTTATTCGGATTGAATAAATTCAATTGCTTGTCGTGGAGATTATATACGCCCTTAAAAGTGTGGCCTTTGCTGATTGGCCAGGACAATGGGCGCACATTAATGTTCAGTTTTTCTTCCAATTCGTCCAGGACATCAAATGCCTCGCGTCCTTCCAAATCCATTTTGTTCACGAAGATGATCACAGGCGTATCCCGCATCCTACAAACTTCCATAAGCCGCACAGTTTGCGCCTCCACACCTTTCACGCAATCCACCACTAGAATTACGCTATCCACTGCTGTTAAAGTTCTGTACGTATCCTCTGCAAAGTCACGGTGACCGGGAGTGTCCAGAAGATTGATCAAATTACCGTCATACTCAAATGCCATTACAGACGTTGCCACAGAGATTCCTCTTTGTCGCTCAATATCCATAAAATCCGATGCCGCAGTTTTTGTGATCTTATTCGATTTCACTGCACCAGCCGTCTGAATGGCGCCTCCAAAAAGCAGAAACTTCTCTGTGAGGGTAGTTTTACCAGCATCAGGGTGAGAGATGATGGCAAAGGTCTTACGTTTTTGAATTTCTTCTTTGAGGCTCATGCGAGTGAATTGGAGTGCAAAAATAGCAATTGTGCTTGAGGTGGGAGTGGGTTTTGCTGCGCGAGGAAGGATATTTTGTAAATTTAAGGTCCTAAACCAAATGCCATGCGCCTTACTTTGCTTTTGATCGCCTCTTTGGCGTGTTCTACTTTGTTTGCCCAAACCCCAACGCCACTTTCTGTTTCATTGGACCCATTCATTACAGGATTGTCAAGTCCAGTAGGTGTTTATAACTGTGGTGATGACAGACTATTTGTGATTGAACAAAGCTCTGGAAACGTTAAAGTTTTTAGTGCAGCGGGAGCAAGCCTGGGCATCTTCCTCAATATCTCTTCATTAATTTCTACAGGAAGTGAACGTGGTTTGCTTGGTTTGGCTTTCGCCCCGGATTATGCTACCACAGGTTTTTTCTATCTGAACTATACCAATACTAGCGGAGCAACTGCAATAGCACGTTATTCCGTGGATCCAGGCAACCCCAACCTTGCGATGGCTACCGGGACTGTTTTGATGACAATTTCTCAACCTTTCAGCAATCATAATGGGGGACATATTGCTTTCGGCCCTGATGGGTACTTATACATCGGAACAGGCGATGGTGGCAGTTCAGGAGACCCACAGAACAACGCTCAAAACATGAATTCGCTTTTGGGCAAAATGTTGCGTATCGATGTAAGTGGAGGAGGAGCCTATTCCAATCCAGCTGACAACCCGTATGTGGGGGCTGCCGGCTCTGATGAAATTTGGGCTGCGGGACTCAGAAACCCTTGGAAATTCAGTTTTGATAGTGGTACCGGCGACATGTGGATTGCGGATGTAGGTCAGAATGCCTGGGAAGAAATTGATTTCCAACCAGCATCATCTGCAGGTGGAGAAAACTACGGTTGGCGATGTTATGAAGGCAATAATTCCTATAATACTGGCGGCTGTAATTCTCAAAATTCATATGATCCAGCCCAAGCCGTATTCACCCATGGCGGTCCGGATAACTATTGCTCCATTACCGGAGGATATGTATATAGAGGAACTGAGTATTCAGGAATGCAGGGACTGTACTTCTTTACAGATTATTGCAACGGAGCCATCCGTACGTTGACCATTGATGGCAACTACACAATGAGCACTGTAAATTGGAATCTTGGGTTTGGGAATGTGTCTTTCGGAGAGAATATGGCTGGAGATTTATTCCTTGCCAATTTGAATGGAACCGTCTACAAACTGAATGATACTTGTCCCTTAAGCCCTTCCATTGCCTCTGATGGAAATGGAAATGTAGTGGCTA
>CAZKMC010000430.1:0-2003 GCA_964553485.1 uncultured Comamonadaceae bacterium | reverse complement strand
AGGAACTTCGAAAAACTCTGGCAAAACTTTCCATGCAAGAACAACTTGGGAAAGAGCTAGATGAGTCCGAATATATGTTGGTAAAATCAGATGGGAAACTCGTCTACATTGATTTAAAAGAACTTCTTTTTGTGCAGAGCTTACGCGACTATGTGATTTTTAAGATGCCCAATAAAAGGTATGTCGTGCACAGCACACTCAAAAACATTGAGCAACAATTCGAGGACTTCCCAGAATTCATGAAAGCCCATCGTTCTTACATCGTTAACTTGAACAATGTGGATGATTTCAATGGCAATTTATTGCAGTTAAAAGAGAATGAAGTGCCGGTTTCCAGATCGTATAGAAACCAGGTGAAAGCATACTTCGTTACAGAAGATTCACAATAAGAATAGTGCCAATAAGAAGAATACTACTATCAAGACGAGGTAGTACCAAAAATCTACAAACCAGGGAAAATACTCTTTGTAGAACGACTTAATTGTTTGCCACATTTTTATTGGATGTACCCCAAATTTAGAGGAACATGACGAGGAGTCCTAACAGAATAAGAACTCCGATGGTCAGGCGCTGTATGGATATGAATGTCATAACCTTAAAACGCCTAATCATTCAACTGGTCACAGCACAGATTCCTTTTTCTGCGGGATTGAAAAGAGCTGGTTCAATTTCCCCTCTCTATAAGTGAAAATTTCATTGACCTTTTTGTGAATGAATAGCTTCCCCATGAACTCGCCAAGAAATCCAAAAGGCAGAGCATAATGCAAGACATCGCTCATTACCACCCCTCCGTCTACAGACTTAAACCGGTGTTGATGGTGCCAGAACTTGTAAGGTCCAAAACGTTGCTCGTCAATGAAATATTGATTCTCAACACAATGAGTGATCTCTGTCACCCATGAAGTAGGAATATTTAGAATAGGTCGAATGCGGTAACGAATGATTTGCCCAGAATATGTGCGTTCTTCAGCACTGCTCAATATTTCAAAACTTATGTCTTGCGGAGTAAGCTCATCCAGATTCTCAGGTTTTGAAAAGAAATCCCAAGCTTTTTCCAATGGAATTGGTAGAAATTGTTCGGTTGTTATTCTGTGCATCTTCATGCCTGAGTAACCGTTCAACTCATTAGATGTTCAGTCTAATGGCAGAGATAATTTGCTGCCCATACAGCCATTAAAAGATTTGGTTTGGCTTTGCTTTCATAACCCAAAGAAGTAATGTAGCCAGTTGAAGCATTCAGCAATTTGTTTGAAGGGTATGCAGGATCTGTATTATAGTCCAGGTCAATTTGATGTGCCCGAATCCCAACTTTTTCCTTGATACTTTCTGCGAGATTGACCGATCTCTCTGTTTCGCCCCACAGCTTGGTCCATAAATCTCGAATGATTGGAACCCGTTCCTTTTGATACAATACATGGGCTCCATTTCCGGGGAACCTGAGAACCACTGCAGTGACATACACGGTGTGTTGACGGAAATTCTGGCTGTCGCAACCAATGTGTAATTCACTTGAAGGGTCTGCAGAGAGAAGGGTATCTATATAATTGAAAAGGAATACTCGTTTGTGAGTTCCCATGATTTGAAATATATCGCTTGGAATTTCCTCTATACCTGCTGTCATGGAACAGGAATTTACGTGCTAATATGCTAGAATCATGAAGATTACCTCATCAATTTATCCACAACTTATCTGTGTTTTAAGATTGGAGGTGTACTTTTGCCGCAAAATTACCGATGTATGCCAGTAAGAATGAAAAAAGACCCGGAGAACAAATCGGGTAAAAAAGACAACTATCCTGGAAGAGGCACACGTCCTGGAAAAAGTGGTGATAGCCCAATCAGCTACTTACTTCCAATGGTTCTTAAGATATTTGGTAAAAATCCAAAACTGTTAATTGTAGTAGCAGTAATAGCTGGTGGGATCTACTTTTTTGGCGGAGGTTGTGGGGGGTCCAATCGGGGGGGCTAAACCCGACCCGACCCGGGTACCCAGGATTCGCCTC
>CAZKMC010000429.1:0-2004 GCA_964553485.1 uncultured Comamonadaceae bacterium | reverse complement strand
ATCATCCACCATCCAGAAATAGTAGTTTCCATCAAACAAGAAACGCAATCTCACATTGGATTGTCCACCTATGAATGAACTAACGTTAGCACGTTCTTCATCATCCAAGGCCGAAGTTCCATTATTAGCAGGCACGTCATTGACCCAAATGTCAACCCATTCGCCACCGGCAACACTCGCTTGAACAGACGTGGTAGCTTGATAGTTTTTGTGGTATTGAGTAAAGATGAGCCCAACGTTTGGAAAATCTGTAAGGTCAATTTCAGGTGTGATGATGGAGCTAAAGTGAGGTCCCGGGGCAGGTCCAGCGCCAAAATTACCACAAGGTCCCACGTTATCATCCCAGTAATTGGAATCAAAGATGATGAATCCATTGTCTTGAGTTGGGCTTGCAATAGGGTTACCTCCTGAAGATCCTTCTGCTATGCAAGACCCTCTGGTTCCTATAGAGGTGCTTGGATCAGTTGAAGGTCCGCGATATTCCCAAACAGCGCCTGAAGGGTCTCCTTCTTGTGTCCAGTCTGCAGGAATTCCATCTGCAAAATCTTCTGACCAGATTTCTAATTCTCTGACTTGATCATAGAGTTCCATAATATCTCTCGGCTCAAGAATTTCACCTGGAGCCTGCTCTATACCAAAGTTGTTTTGCGCAAACAATCCAGAGGCAGGAGCCAAAGAGCAAATCAGTACAATTGCGAATAACTTTTTCATACTCAGTATTTTCAATGTTTATTGGAGGACAATAATCCACGGTACAATTCTAAAGATGATCTTCCAAAAAATGGAAAGGGAGTGTAGGATTTTGCTTACAATACATTGTTGATATCTTGTTAATATCTTTGGCTTTTGCTCTTTTGGGCAATACTACAAAACAAAAAAGGCCGGGTATGCCCCAGCCTTTTTTGATATATGTGAAAGAGGATTACTTTTTAGTAACCATCATTTTCTTAGTCATACGCACACCGTTAGCAACAAGAGAATACTGGTAAACTCCTGTAGAAAGGTTGCTTGCATCATACTCAAAAGAATGTGGCCCTGAAGCCAAAGTTCCTAGGTCAAAGGAATCGATTGTACGTCCCTGAAGGTCAGTAATTTCGATTACTACATCTTTTGCAGAAGCAAGTTCATAGCGGATAGTAGTAACACCAGTAACTGGGTTAGGTGCATTCTGATCCAACAACATTCCGTTCTTAGCTCCGAAATCATCTACGTCTGTCCAAGCGCAGTAGATAAGCCGGATTGCCGGAGTAGCCGTTTGTCCAGAGAACCAGATAAAGTCGCCGCCACCACTTAATTCGTATTGGCCAGTAGAGTTATCTGTATCTGAGTTAGAGTTACCAAGAACTGTTAGCTCACCTTCACTTTCGAATTCAGTAATTATTCCAGCAAAATGAGAACCTTCATCTTCAGACAACAATTCGATTGGATCTTCGAAAGGCAAGTAAACGAATTCACTCGCTGCGATGCTCGCAGGAACAAAAGAAGGGTCAACTTCATAATACGTGCTTTCAAATTCACCGTCGTTAAGGAACGTCCCTAAAGGCAATGAATAAATACGTGCTTCAAATTCCAAGTCTACGTCTACAGCAGTATTAGGACCGAAACGCACCGTAATACCATAAGCAGTTGAACCTTCATTCGGGTTAGTGAAGAAGCTACCGTATCCAGTTGGATCAAACAAACCAGCTACGTCACTTTCACGTGGACTAAACTCTACGTCAAGGGTGGCATCATCAGCGTGTCCATATTCACAATCAGTATAAGAGATAACCATTTCCATTACGTTGTCATCTGGAGATTCATCGGTGAAGTCTGCAGAGGTAATTGTCTGGCGAAGGATGTAATCACCAACAGTTGTTGGCTCCCAACCTGTTTCAGTATACAAGGTATCCTGAAGGTACTGTGGGCAGTTTTCTCCGTTAGCAGCAGCAGGAATGTCCAAAGGACCAACTTCTGTTGTGCTTAACACGTTCTCTGCATCATCAAGAATCTCGATAGTGATAG
>CAZKMC010000428.1:0-2015 GCA_964553485.1 uncultured Comamonadaceae bacterium | reverse complement strand
ATAGCCATTCCAATCATTTCTGATTCTGGTAATAGGTTGACCTGCTTTCTATTCGTTATTGGCACCCGACTGCATGCAATCAAAAAAGCGATAGCGAAAAGAAAGGCAAGAATTTTTTTTGTTCTCATCTACGGTTGTATTTCGGCCGTTAAGCCTCGGTCATGTAATGCGGTGCACATCGGCTCCAATGTTTCATAATCTCCAGACTTTACTGCACATTTACCTTTAAAGTGTACAATTAAAGTGCATTGTTCCGCTTGAATTGGATCATGTCCACAAACAACAATTAACGCGTGAATCACATCATCAAAAGTATGTACGTCGTCATCAAACAGTACCAAATTAAATGTTTTGGACAAATCCGTCAGGACTTCTACATCCTCTTTGACATCTGGGTCATTGTGCATGTGCATGTACTGTGCCATTTGGCAAAATTACACATATAGTAGCTTTTATCAAGTGAGATTCTAATTGGTTTCATATTAACCGAACATCCAGCAACCTTTCCGTTGGTCAAATTAGTGCAATCCAAGATTAAAGAATTCCTACCTTGCTGGCTTCATTGTAAAAAACGATTATGAAAAACACCGCCACCTTCCTGATGCTAATAGCAACAGTATTCTGCTCATGCAATGAGTCTGGGGACCAAAAGAAAATGAAAAAAGAAATGAAAATGCCAGTAGTGACATATCCGGACACGGAGAAATCAGATCAGATAGACACGTTATGGGGCACTGTTGTTGCCGATCCATATCGTTGGCTGGAGGATGACAATTCTGATGAAACTAAATCTTGGGTGCAAGCACAGAATAAAGTGACTCGTTCATTTTTGGACAGTATTCCTTTCCGAGCAGAAATTAGACAGCGTTATGAAGAGCTCTATAATTATGAAAAAGTAGGATCACCATACAAAGTAGGAGACCGGTATTTCATCTATAAGAACGATGGTTTGCAAAACCAGTCAGTGATTTATGTGCGCGAAGGAAAGGATGGCGAAGACAAGGTGTTCATTGATCCGAATTCCCTTTCTGCTGACGGTACAGTTACCGTGAACCTCATGGGAGCAGATGATACAGATTCATATATGGCCATTTCTCAGTCCGAAGCAGGTTCAGACTGGTCACAAATTCGGGTAATGGATGTGAAGACTGGAATGGAAACTGGAGATGTCCTGAAATGGGTCAAATTTGGTGGGGCTAGTTGGTACAAGAACGGATTCTTCTACAGTAGATACCCTGCGCCAGAGGAAGGAGATGAACTCTCCGCTGCAAATACTTTCCATAAGATATATTACCATACACTAGGTGAGCCTCAAGAGAAAGACCGCTTGGTTTATGAAAATATGAAGGCCCCAAATATGTACCATTGGGCACAGGTAACAGATGATGATGCCTACATGGTCATGTATGCAGCCACAGGCACGGATGGTTATGAATGTTATTTCAAGGATCTCAACAAGGATGACGCAAAACTTCAACCTTTATTTACTGGATTCGAAAACAAGAGCAGCGTAATAGATCACATTAATGGTCGCTTCCTTGTTATTACAGATATAGATGCTCCAAAATATCGCCTGGTAAGTATCGACCCTAAGAACCCAACTAAAGAAAACTGGACGGAAGTAATCCCAGAATCTGAAAACTTGCTTGAAGGAGCAAATACAGGTGGAGGAAAGCTTTTTGCTACCTACTTGGCCAATGCTTGTAATAAGGTAATGGTGATGGACTATGATGGAAGCAACTCAAAGGAAATTGGCTTGCCAGATGCCACAGGCTCTGCTGGAGGATTTGGCGGAAAGAAAGACTATACCACATTGTTCTATAGCTTCACCTCATTCACCTATCCTGGTGGCATTTATGAATATGACGTTGCTTCTGGTGAATCCACACTTTTTTACGCTCCAAAGCTAAGTTTTGATCCATCTCAATTTGAATCGAAGCAGGTTATTTACAAAAGCAAAGACGGCACGGACGTGTCTATGTTTATTGTCCACAAAAAGGGACTAAAGCTTGACG
>CAZKMC010000427.1:0-2035 GCA_964553485.1 uncultured Comamonadaceae bacterium | reverse complement strand
GGTATTTTGTTCTTCCTGATACGCGGAAGCCTCCTGTGCCATGGCCTCTAGGACCGCAATCTGAAAAAGCTTGTTAACTAGCAGACGCTTCAGATAAAACTTCCCCTTCTCTTCTGACTCAGCAAAATTCACACATTTCTGAACCAAATATCCATTCTTGTTCCACCATGCAGACAGCGCATCTACCGTTTCAGGCGGAGACTTAGACGTCCAAAAAACCTCGCTTTCGATTTGATCATTAAGTCGCTTCCCGGGAACATCCCACTTGCCGTTGAAGAAGTTTTTCAGGTATCTCGGAAGGTCTTTGTAGGCAAAATCATCTTCTTGCAGGCCCTGATCTTCAATGGTTTTCATTGCGCTGCGCGCGAGGAGATTATGCTGGTGTTCCAAAGAGCGCACTTCCGTTCGTAATTTTTCTTGTACCTCTAAAAAATCCTGCGGAGAGGACCCGGAAAGTCGACTGAGATAAGGAACCACCTCTTCTTTGAAAATTGCGCTTCCAAATTGCACCAGAGCCTCGCGGATCCGCCAATTGGCCTCATCTTCTACCCTATCCAGTACATAAAGCTCCAGTACTTTTGTGAGGTCTTCATCTTCTCCAACCTGATCCAGAATACGGTCCACAGCCTCCTGAAGAATTCGATTCTGATCTAGCTCTATGCGGTAATCCGAGTTGAGCTCAAGGTCACGAGAAAAACTCCTAACCAGTCGATTTACAAAACGGTCAATGGTCATGATAGAAACTTCACCATAATGGTGAAGCATGTGTCGAAGCACATTGCCCGCCCGCAACCTCAACTCGCTACTTGGCACCCCCACACGTTCGCACAACTCCGCCGCCAAGTCTGATTTCAACCCTTTTTCCAACGCCGCCAAATAATCCAATACGCGCTGCTTCATTTCAGCCGCTGCCTTGTTGGTGAAAGTGATAGCAAGAATGTGCCGGTATTGGTATGCCTGAGGCGTTTGAAGACTACATACCAAATATTCCCTTACCAAAGCATAGGTTTTCCCAGAGCCTGCTGATGCTCTATAAACGGTAAATAGCCCTGTGGTGGGTGTGTTAGTCATGCTTGCAAGTTCAGCAAATCACTTGGTCAACACAAGGTTGAATCCATGCTTTTTCAAACAAAAACATTCAGCCACCCCAAGTTTGCTTGCTGTAACGCCTGTTACACTACAACCCACATTTCTAGCGTACATTTAAGTATTGCCAAACATTCCTAGAAGGGTAGTTTACCTTGAACTTGTATTACCTTTAAAGCTCGACATTGTATATGAACACTTTTCGCTTCAGCCTCTTATTTGGCGCACTTATTTTCGTACTTGGAAGTTTGTCTTCTTGCAAAGAGGAAACTACTCCGGCTCCTGGAGAATTAACGTTAACCCCAAAAGCATATTTCAACAATGAACCTCTAGTGATTGGGGATTTATACACGGACATTCTTGGGCATACAGTGCGGGTAGAAAACTTCAAATGCTACATTGCTGAAATTACTGCCATTGAAGATTCTGGCGTGGAGCATGAGCTTGCGGTTGTTGACCTTGTGGATTTTGAAAACCCAATTGCCCTTACCTATACCCTCCCCAGTGGAAATTATACTGGATTTAGAGTAAGCATTGGCGTGCCACCTGAGTTAAATAAAGACCAGGATCCTGCTCAATATGAAAGTGATCATCCCTTGTCTTTATATGGAGCAGAGGGCATGTTTTGGAGCTGGGGAACAGGTTATATATTCACCAAATTTGATGGCAAAGCAAATTTCGCCGGCGAAAACGACCCGATTCTAGAGCCTTATGCATTCCACTGCGGCGAAGACTTTCTCTACACTACCCTGAATTTTGGTCGCAATTTCTGTGTAGGAGAAGAAACGGCATCTCTTGAGCTTCGTTTCAACGTGGAGAAGTTCTTCTACAACGCCAATGATACTATCGATATTCAAGTAGACAACTTCACACATACCAATGGCAATGTGCCTTTGGCAGAGCGTTTTTCGGCACTTTTCAATGAGGCGATCGAACTCCATTAAATGCG
>CAZKMC010000426.1:0-2049 GCA_964553485.1 uncultured Comamonadaceae bacterium | reverse complement strand
CCTGCTGCAGCGTCAGGATTTATCATCTCTGATGACGGCTACATCGTGACCAACAATCACGTGGTAGATGGAGCTGAAAAAATCATGATCTCACTCAACAACAACAAGAATTATGAAGGAGTTGTCATCGGGACAGACCCCGCTACAGACATTGCCCTGGTTAAAATTGATGAGCGCAACCTTCCTTTTGTGGAGTTTGGAGACTCAGATGAGTTGTTGATTGGAGAATGGGTCTTGGCAGTGGGAAATCCATTTGACCTCACCTCTACTGTTACAGCGGGAATCGTTTCTGCCAAAGCAAGAAACATCAATCTTTTGCGACCAGATTACAACCGAGATATTTTTCCTGTGGAATCATTTATACAAACTGATGCCGCCGTGAATCCTGGAAATAGCGGTGGAGCATTGGTCAACATCAAAGGAGAACTAGTAGGAATCAACACCGCAATTGCCAGTAAAACAGGCTCGTACAGCGGTTATTCGTTTGCGGTGCCGTCTACCATCGTTAAAAAGGTAGCAGATGACATCAAGGAATATGGCATGGTTCAGCGTGCTTTTATTGGCGTACGTATCAACGACATCAATGAAGGCATGGCAGATGAACTTGGTCTGGATGAAGTAGCAGGTGTCTTTGTGGCCGATGTAGTTGAAGATGGTGCCGCAGCTGCAGCAGGAATTACTGGTGGTGATGTAATTCTGAGTGTAGGCGCACGGAGTGTCAAGAACGTAACAGAACTTCAGGAAGAAATTAGCCGATACCGTCCCGGAGATGACATATCCCTCAAAATATGGCGAGATGGCAAGATGAAAAATCTTGAGATCACCCTTCGCAATAAAGATGGAAATACAGATTTGCGAGAGGCCAGTGTAGAGAGCATTGAAGGATATCTTGGCGCCTATCTAACTGCTCCTACAAAAGCAGAAATGTCAGCATTGAAGCTGAATTCAGGAGTTAAGGTCTTTGAATTAGGAGACGGAAAGCTCAAGGACAGCGGTGTCCGTTCCGGTTTCATCATTACAAAGGTGGATGGTGAGCGCGTAAGTGATCCGGAGTCTCTAAAACAGCTGCTCTCACAAAAAACAGGAGGCATTTTGCTGGAAGGATATTACAGCAATGGCAAAAAAGCTTATTACGGATTCGGATCGTGAGCCGATGATGTTATTTGGTTAGAACAGAAAGGTCCTGCAAAAATGCAGGACCTTTCGTTTTTAGATGATAAAGTTTTGGGCTAAAGCCCGAGGAATGAGCTTCTTTGATACTAATGCAACACTCTTGAAAGACAATTATCTTTTCTTTGCCTTCAAATAGATCACAAATTAGATACTGATATCAATGCATGATAAATCGATAGCAATTCCTGATTCTTAACCTTTCAACTAAGGAAGACTCAGTATTAACGCATCTAGGTCTTCATCCGTAGTTGCGTTCATTTCAATATCGTAAACCACACTTTGTTGCGGCGTCACAGTCAGTAAGCCGGAGTACAACTGTCCATCTACTACAGATATGACAATCAGGTTCAACGGCACATCCGCAAGGTGGTTCTCGTAGATTATGTTGTTCTCGATATTCCCCCAGGTTTCAACGCCAACTGGCCAAACGCTGTTTTGGTTTTCAAACTTCGCAAAGGCAGTCGTATTGTTATCATCAAGACCTGAAACGCCTTCCAAGTTGAAGGTGCAATCAAAGTAAGTAATGTTCAAATTAAAACCGTCAATGTTCCCCCAGCCCAGGGTATCCACATCAATTTGGTAGGTATTGTCAATGGAGTTGAAAGTGAAACTCGAATTAGTCGAGCTGGTATCCGGCACAACCCAGTTAGCTGTATCCGGTTCTTCAATAGGTCCGGCAAAGAAAAGCTGCATTCCTTCAGGATCCGCCTGAGCCGGAATATCGATCTCTACAAAGTTCCACTCGGCTACTCGCAAAATTTCGCCATTCTGTGAAGCTTCTAAAAAGAACTCACCCCCTGAATTTAAGACGTTACCATAACTAATAGGAAATACGCCAGAAAATATCATGTCACTTTCAGAAAATATTTCTTTTAC
>CAZKMC010000425.1:0-2055 GCA_964553485.1 uncultured Comamonadaceae bacterium | reverse complement strand
TCCGGCATCGTAGGTCATCGTAAGTGTACCGCTTGTCACTGGATTATTTTCCCCCGGATTTGACAAACAAATTGGGTCCGATGGGTTTTGTAAAGCATTTGCATCATAAGCAACAAACTGTCCGTTGATGCCAGAGACATTTACTGAAACCGTAAACGTATTGTCGTCGTTGCACTCTGCACTCACTCCGTCTAGCATTATCGAACAAAGTTCTATCGAAGCATCTCCGCAGCCAAAACGAGCTTTGAAGTTGTTTACAGCAAGGTTACCATCTGCATTTTGATCCCACATTACAAGATAGTAGTTGGTTACGTTTGCAAAATCGGGAACAGGTAACGTATTCCAGGTATTAGCGCTCTCAACACCACAAGCTGCAAGATTCAAAGAGGAGCAGTCTCCACTCAAATATTCTCCAGTTGTCGGATTTTGGGTTACTCCAAATGTGGGAGAATCCGCATAATACAGTGCCCATGCAATTACATCCCCTGAATTATCATTGATTTGAACTTGAAAAGTTCCTGCCAATGTACGAACATCAAAATTCATCCAAATTACAGGCTGGTTTGCCGTAGGGTTTACAGGAAATACTTCAACACCAGTGCTAGGCTCTACGCATGAAAAACCCGCAATGTCAACCACAAAGTCGGATGGATCATAAATACCGGTACTCTGGATGTTCGATTGTGTTTCAGCAGAACTTCCGCAACGTATTATCCCATTTGCGGGCGCCATGTTGGCAATGCCATCATTGCCACTAGGCGTGTCATCAATTGAAGAATCCACATTCCATGTGGCACCGCCTTCCCAACGAATTGCGTTGCAGGGGTCCCCTCCAATTGTGCTATTAAAATAACCGGACAACAAAAAATGGCCAAAAAGAGACCCCATTTGGCTTGTGGCATTAGGTTAAAGAGCGCTACTAACATAAGAAAAGGTTTCATGTGTAGTAATTAGTTGTTTGATTTTCAAAAAGTACTAGGCAGCAACAAATATAAGAAAAACAAAGATTAAACGACAAATATATACTGTTAGGGGAACAATAAAGCACTTTGGGCGAATGACGAGTGCTCAATTCGCTAGCTTTGATTATCTTCCTGTCGCCACATCTCAAATCACGCCGTTCATGGAAACAAAAAGTCAAGTAATCGAAGTGGAAGCAGCTATATATGCTTCTATTAATGAAGTGTGGAAACGCTGGACGGACCCGAGATATATTACCCAATGGAATTTCGCTTCGCCAGAATGGCATTGTCCTTCAGCTGAAAATGATTTACGCGTGGGAGGTAGATTTAATTACCGCATGGAGGACAAAGCAGGGAAAATGGGCTTTGATTTTAGTGGTATTTATACCAATGTACTTCAGCATCGAATTATAGAATATAGGCTTGATGACGATAGATTCGTCAAAATTGAATTTCTGCCAGGTGCAGACAATACAATGATTATTCAGAGTTTTGAGGCAGAAACAGAGAATTCACTTGAACTACAAAGAAAAGGTTGGCGATTGATTCTAAATAGTTTTAAAAACTTTGTTGAAGCAGATCATTGATTTTTGGGCTATGGCCCGAGGAGATAGCACTTTCATGTTCAAAATATCCACTCTCAAATCCTTATTAATTATTTCGTTTTGGGGAGTGTTTTTTTGCTCTTGCGGCAATAAGAATGTCGACGAGTTAATCGAAAAAACATGGTACTTTGATCGTATTGAGTTCACTGAAGAATCTCAATATTTTTCGTTCACAAAACTCATTGAACAAGAAAAAGCCAAATTCGGCGAGGAGACAGTCCCCTTGGAATCGATAGGATCGATCAGATTTGAAAAAGACCAAACATTTGTTTGGAACGTTCACGGCCTTGAAACAAAAGGTAATTGGCAACTTCAAAAAGACCAAATCGAAATCAAAGTAACTGAGAGCCAAGGCACCTTCCTTTCTGGCAACTATAGTCTAGACACCTTTGAACATTACGTCTTGCCAAGCGGAATCTCCCTTTCAAATGACCAAGTTGAGTTTATCTTTTTTCTTCGAAAGAAGGAAGGGGAAAAGTGGAATAAGT
>CAZKMC010000424.1:0-2070 GCA_964553485.1 uncultured Comamonadaceae bacterium | reverse complement strand
ATAAAGAATGTGCTTGGTAAAAAACTGAAGGAACCATTTAGCTCTCCGGTTCAGTTTGAAGCGATCAAACCTCAAATCGAATTCTTGGTGAAGAAACCAATTTTACCCTCTGCAAATGGCTTGTCAATTCCGTTCAAGGCAGTCAGTTTGAAGGCGGTGGATGTTAAAATTGTTCGGGTATTTGAAAAGAACGTCCATCAATTCTTGCAAATAAATGACTTAACTGGCTCAGAACAAATGAGAAGAGTTGGACGAGTCATTCGAAAAAAGACCGTCTACCTGAATAGTAATGAAAAATTAGACCTTGGGAGTTGGCAGACCTTCCAATTGGACCTGAAAGATCTCATAGCTCCAGAAAAAGGAGCCATTTATCGAATCGAAATCGGTTTTAGAAAAAGCCACTCGCTTTATGATTGTATGAATTCAGATTCTGAACAAACAGAGGAACTGGATTGGAACTCTACCGAAGATGAAGACGATGATGTTATTCAGTATTACGGATACTATGATGATTATTACTGGGACGATTATTATGACTACGATTACGATTGGAAAGAAAGAGACAATCCTTGCCACGATATGTACTACAGGAATCGTGGTCCAATTAGTACAAATATTCTCGCTTCTGACATTGGACTGATTGCAAAAGCAGGCACCAATGGTTCATGGACATTTTTTGCTACAAATCTAATTTCGGCTGCTCCACTTTCTGGAGCAAATCTGACCGTTTACAATTTCCAAAAACAAGTTCTTGCCAAAATCACCTGCGACGTCGACGGCAAAGCAGAAATTGATCAAGTAGATGGTCAACCGTTTCTGCTTGTGGCAGATAAAAATGGCGAAAAAGGTTACCTAAAATTAGATCGCGGTGGAGCTCTTTCATTGAGCAAATTTGACGTCTCTGGACAACGAATTCAAAAAGGATTAAAAGGATTCATCTACGGTGACCGCGGAGTTTGGCGACCAGGAGACACTATCTTCCTCGGCTTTATGCTTGAAGACGCATCAAAGAGGCTTCCAGCAAATCACCCTGTAGTCCTAGAACTTAGAGATCCACAAGGAAAACTGGCCAATAGAATAACCAAAACCACCGGCCAGAATGGAGTGTATTTGTTTGACGTCATAACTGCACCTGAGGCTCCCACTGGAAACTGGCACGCAAGAATTGCGGTTGGAGGTACATTCTTTGAAAAACGCTTGAGAATTGAAACAATCAAACCCAACCGACTTAAAGTAAAAATTGATTTTGGAAAAGATATTATTGGTGTCGCTGATTCCCTTCTAGCGGGGGCACTTCAAGTAAACTGGTTGCACGGAGCTCCTGGAAGAAATTTAAGAACCAAAATTGGCGTCACTTTTAGATCAATTTTCACAACGTTTGAAGGATATCACCCGTTCGTTTTTGATGATCCTTCACGCAGGTACATTGCAGAAGAAAAAATCATTTTTGACAGTCGAGTCAAAGAGGACGGATCTGCAGCATTGAACCTTGCACTCGACTTTACAAAAAAACCAGCCGGAAAATTGATGGCCTATTTCGATTCGAAAACTTTCGAAGAAGGTGGCGAATTTAGCATTGATCATTTCCAAATGCCTTATGCCCCCTACTCCAGTTTTGTCGGCATTGCATTAGAAGAAGAAAAAAGACAAAAAAGAACCTTAGAAACCGATCAGGATCATCGTATCGATGTGGTCTCTGTGACTCCTGAAGGAAAACCAAAAGCAAATCAAAAACTCTCTTATAAAGTGTATAAGATGAGCTGGCGTTGGTGGTGGGAAAGAAGCAATGATGACCTAAGTAATTTCGTAGGCGGACAAGGTGCGCTGCCAGTTGCTGAGGGTGAACTAACCACTGGAGTCAACGGAAAAGGCAGCTTCAATGTGAATATCAAATACCCTGAATGGGGTAGATATTTGGTACGCGTAGAAAACCAAGAAAGTGGTCATGCCACTGGCAGGATTTTTTATATTGACTGGCCAGGATGGGCAAATCAATCTACCCTTCAGAGTCAGGATGGTGCCCAAATGCTCATCTTCAACACCAGCAAAGAAAAATTCAATGTTGGAGAA
>CAZKMC010000423.1:0-2072 GCA_964553485.1 uncultured Comamonadaceae bacterium | reverse complement strand
CATATTCAATTAAATTTAGCGCCCTTAAATTGAGGTGGTCTATTTGACTAACAAAATTGAAAATGGGCTCTTGTTTTGATAAATCAATCTCCCCATTGAATACCATTTGAATGTTTTGATCGCGGACCCTTAATTCGCCGTCAAAGTAGCGGTCTTTAAATTCGCCGTCCATTTTGAGGTCTTTATATAGATAGTCTAAAATGGTTATTGATTGAATAGTTCCTTGGACTTTTGCATCTAGTTTGTCCAAAGTCAAACCTGAGCCATTAAGGCTCAATGAGGAGCTAAGCTTGCCTAGAGAAGTGTTTTTATAAAACCTTCCAAGATCAAATTCTTTCGTGCTTAATTTCCCGTTATATTCATAATCGTCATCTTGTAATGATAATTTAATGTCAGACTCTATTGAGCCTATTGCGGTTGTCAGTTTTCCATAAGCAACAAAGTCATTGATGAATCCTGTGAAGTCACCTTTAAAGCGAATCCGACCCAGTGTAGCGATATTGTCTGGCGTCTTTAAGAATTTTCTATCGTCAAAAGGTGGTAAAGGAAT
This sequence comes from uncultured Comamonadaceae bacterium, assembly GCA_964553485.1. Lineage (GTDB taxonomy): Bacteria > Bacteroidota > Bacteroidia > Flavobacteriales_D > Sanyastnellaceae > CAZKMC01. The sequence continues at coordinate 1,522 of CAZKMC010000423.1, read as the reverse complement.
TTGATCGAGATCGGATTTACTAGTTTCAAATTCTTTGATATTTACATTGATGAAAGTTTCATCCATGTTGGGTAAACCTACCAAGTCAATACTGCCTAGAAAAGTTGTTATTTGTCCAAAGCGGATATTAAGACTTCGGCCTTTGAGGTTACTTACAGGACCTCGTATTTTCCCTTCTACTTGAACATGCTCAGTGATTCCAAATAATCCTGGAACGAAATAGCTCAAATCAGCTAAACCGAGGTCTGATTTGTTCAAAACGTGATCCATTTTTATTTTTTTGTTAAAATCTTTAAAGTCATTCAAGGTTTCAAAATTGAAAGCTAGATTTCCAACCAGTCTGGAACTCTTAGTTTTTAATGACATATCATTAATATTCATCTTGGTACTACCCAAACTAAAATCACCTTTTAGTTTGCTCACATGAAACCCTTTTTTCTCATTAAAGGAGATCGTTTCAATTCCGGCACATATGGAATCTCCGAGATTCCAAAAGTTGTTTACTTGAAGATTTAATTCGGTTAGTGCAATGTGGTTCCAATCAATTTCATGTTGGCCAGAAGCTGGTCGATTGAAATCAGAATATCTAAAGGCCCCGTCTACAATGTGAATTTCATCAAACCGAATTAACCAATTGGTTGAGTCAGGTTCAGAAGAGCGGTTTTTGATAAGATCAAGAATTGACTGGATGTTTGTTACTGTATCTTGGTTTTGGATATATAGAAAAATCTCAGGTTGGAGGAGTTCTAATCGAGACATTCCAAATATTGATTTTTCTGAATCATATGTAATTCCTCCTACAACCAACTGTTTTGCTTGAAGCAAATCTTCATCATTGAAATCGAGGAAATGAACGCCTTCAAGAGAAATGTCTGTGAAGAACTGAATGTCGACCCGTTCTATGGATACGGTGATTCCCAATTCTTTCTTTAAAGAAGAAGCAATTTTATTGGTCAACCAGGTTTGGACAGGTGAAGTCTGTAGGGCCAAATAAGCCAAGATTAAGAGGAGAAGTAAAACTCCAATCAAACGTAACATGAATTTCAATACTCTCTTCATCTTTAGAACGAGCAAGATACTAAGGCTCTGTGGTGTTGATGCACATATTGTGCTAATTTTGCTTTTTAACCGTACCAATACGCCAAGTAGTTTAGAAACCTGGTAGTTTGGGAGTTATAGTATGATATTGATTTTTGACGACACTTTTATTTTAGGCATTGAATCATCATGTGATGACACCAGTGCTGCTGTATTGAAAGGCAACAAGGTTCTTGCCAATCTCATTGCAACTCAAGCCGTCCATGAAAAATTTGGAGGTGTTGTTCCAGAACTTGCCAGTAGGGCGCATCAGAAAAATATTGTGCCAGTTGTTGAAATGGCAATGAAGGAAGCCGGAATTGATTATCATCAGCTTTCAGCCATTGCCTTTACGCAAGGGCCTGGTTTGTCCGGATCGCTGTTGGTAGGAGGAAGTTTTGCCAAAAGTTTGGCCTTGTCTCTGGATGTACCGCTTATTTCAGTG
>CAZKMC010000422.1:0-2083 GCA_964553485.1 uncultured Comamonadaceae bacterium | reverse complement strand
AGAAATGTCCAAAATTCGGCAGAACACGGACAATCTAAGTAATGGATTTAAAAAGGACATCGCATCAATTGATTTATCAAATGCGAAAATCAAATTTGACGAAAGTCCCTGGAATGATAACATAGTTAACTATGTGAGAGAAATGTTGGATTTCGCAATCCCCAAACTCGAATGCTCTATAGAACAAGGGAAAGAAATCTATGAGTTCATTGAATCAAATTTACAGCTCGAGCAAGTAGGGCTTTCTCCTATCTATCAAAAAGAAGGCTACTTGTTCTTAGAAATGGCTGACTCTCACAACATAGAGATTTATCGATATACTCTGTCATTAATAGAAAATGTTTCAGCTAGGTACCAAGCTTTGAAAATGGAACACCTTTCTCAAGAAAGGAAGTCAATCCATTCGAGCTTTGAACAAATGAAACTTAAGCTGATTCAAACTTTTAAAGACTTGCCAAACCCCGCTACTTTTTTAGTGAGGTCAAAATTGCAAGTTCCACTGCATGAAACTCTCGTGCCTATTTCCAAAAGAATTCTTCTAAAACAATTGGTTCAAATATGATCTAGTTTGACGGGTAATACTGATATTTCGGAATATTTAGATCTTATGGACTTTACCGAAATTCTATACTTGTTAGGAGAAAATCAAATTGTAGATACTAGAAACCCCGTGTCAACACCTATTCTGCAAACGTCAAATTTCTCATATTCATCATTTGAGCAATTGAAGGATGCTCTTCACGATGAATATAATAACCCCTTGTATTCTCGCGGACATAATCCAACAGTTCGGGTCCTAGAAGAAAAGCTTGCTGCACTTCAAGGAACCGAAAGTGCTCTTTGCTTTGGAAGCGGATCTGCAGCAATAGCTGCTACGGTTATCACACATCTTAGATCTGGCGACCATGTCATTTGCGTTAAGCACTGTTATAGTTGGACACAAAAACTGCTTTCTATCACACTCAAACCCTATGGAATTGAAGTAGACTATGTAGATGATTTGACTGAAGAAATATTGTCATCTGTAAAAAAGGACTCTACAAAGATGATTATTCTAGAAAGCCCCACGTCATTGAATTTCCATGTCCCAGACATATTCCTAGGTATTAAATATGCCAAAAGATTTGGTTGGATTTCTGTCGTTGATAACAGTTATGGAAGCCCACTAAATAACAAGGTTGCAACTCTTCAACCAGACTACATTGCCCATAGCGCAACCAAGTTCATCAGTGGCCATAGCGACGTTGTAGCAGGGGTCGTTTGTGGATCAAAAGAACGAATAAAAGAAGTATTCTATAACGGATATATGACATTTGGCGCTTCGCTTAGCCCCTTTGACGCGTGGTTGCTAATCCGTGGACTTCGAACGTTGCCACTCCGACTTGAAAAATCTGCTCATACTGCAGATTTGATCAGTAAGTTTTTAACGCAACATCCAAAGGTTTCGGCGGTGCATGATCCGTTTTCACCAACTTTTCCATTGTTGAAAAGGACAAAAGAACAAATGGATCATAGAATATCAATGTTCTCATTTGAATTGAAAAGCACCTCCGAAAAAAGTGTAGAATCCTTTTGTAATCATTTGAAAATAATCCGAATTGCTGTAAGTTGGGGCGGATACGAAAGTTTGGCCCTACCAGCTCTGGCATTGCCCAATTCAAGTCATGCGAAGAATCTAATTAGACTATACATCGGTCTCGAAAGCTTTGAATCCCTAAAGTCAGATTTATCAACGGCGTTGGAAGCTATAAATTAAGCATCGGCACTTCAATAAATAGGATGTCTGATTCAACTTGGCTACTCAACTCAAAAGTATCAGTTTCCCAAATTCCAATTGCATCTCGAGCTTTAATGTGTTCCTGAAAACATGCTATTTCACCTTCGATAACAAATAAGTACACTCCCTTATTTTGACCAGAAAGTTCATAGGAGAGGTCACGACCTGCTTCCATTCTAATTCTACTAATTAAAGCATCCTGATGAATGAACATTGTATTTGGTAAAGACGTTGACACCATTGGCAAAAGATTGTTTTCGTAGCTCTTGCTTTCAAATGTTCTTTGGTCGTAACGAGGGGCCACAG
>CAZKMC010000421.1:0-2092 GCA_964553485.1 uncultured Comamonadaceae bacterium | reverse complement strand
CGTCAATTCAACCCAGAAGAGAAGATCGCCATCGTCCTTGAGGGGCATCAACCAGTTATATCACGCTTCAGGTAACGCGAACGTGCTGCATACAATGCACCTGCGGCAACTCCTAGAAGCGCCACACTCGCAAGCCAATTCACAGAAAGCTCACCGCCTTCAGCTTGGAGCTTTAGGTAGTGGTAAGGCGTTACATACCCAAGGAAACTAACCGCATCTGTAGCCTTTGAGATGGCATCCAGGAAGTAGGAACCAAAGATCAAACCCACCACGGGTCCCATAAAATTCACCTTTGGCGCCACGAAAGAGCCCAGCAATGCAGCTATACCCGTAAAAAAGGAAATCAAGACAAACCCGTGTACGTGCATCGCAACGAACACATCCCAATCCACCTCAGTTCCAAATACAGTCATTCCGACTACCGCGCAGATCGTTTGCACGGTATAAATAAGCACCAACAATGTGACAAGTGCAGCATATTTCGAATCCACAATACGGGCTCTCGAAATAGGTCGCGTCAACAAAAACTCAGCCGTTCCATCGCGCTCTTCTTTACCTAAAATCGTCGCACCAGTAGACGCTGTAAATATGCCCATAAGCAAGGTGATATAGATCCCATAGTAGGTGCCATAAAATCCGATAATACTCGACCAAGTCGCCTCATCCACCCCAAGCGCAAGCGCCATTTCTTCGGGTAATTTTGACATCATCAGTGTAATCTGTTCGCCCATATCCGCAAAACTTGGAAAGATGGCCAAAATCATAAAAGTGAAACCAATCACAATCGCGCTCCAAATAAGAACATTCTTTCTGTTGCGTTTCAATTCTTTTAAATAGAGTACAGTATTCATGGCTTAGCGTTGGTAATAGTTCATAAAAATGGATTCCAAATCCGGTTCAGAAATCGTCACATCGAGCAACGACTGCTCGTTCAACCAGGACATCAAATTCTGCACGGAACCTACATAGTCGAACGTATGCTTGTCGCCAGAAGAAGTGGGGTTCTGCGCACCATTTGGCAAAACCAGATTCGCACCCTTTTCGAGCGCAATCCGCACCTTTTTCATTTGCTTGGCGAGCAGCGTTGAGATGTCCTCAACAGCAATGATTTTACCGTCACGAATCACAGCAGCTCGACTACACATGCGCTGAATCTCTGAAAGCACATGCGAGGAAAAAAAGACCGTAGTCCCCTTCGAATTCAACGTCTCAAGTAGATCAAAAAATCGATGCTGCATCAGCGGATCTAAACCACCTGTAGGCTCGTCTAAAATCAGCACTTCAGGATCATGCAAAACTGCCTGAATAATGGCACATTTCTTCTTGTTCCCATAACTCAAATCGTCGATCAAACGGTCTAAATCCAATTCAAAATACGTCGCCAATTCTTCCATGCGCGCACCCGAATCCTTTATACCATACAAACCTGCATGATACTCTAAAAGCTCCCGCGAAGTCATTTCCGGATAATACGCAATCTCCGAAGGCAAATAACCCACTTTTGCACGTGCAGCAACCCCCTGGCTCACCACATCACACCCCAAGATTTCTGCCGAACCGCGATCCGGAGTTAACAACCCTAGTAAGGTCCTGATCGTAGTAGACTTTCCAGCGCCGTTCGGTCCAATGAACCCAAAAACTTCGCCGCGTTCGACAGATAAATGAACGTCCTCAACCCCACGATGGGAGCCGTAGAACTTCGTAATGCCGGTAATTTGTATGGCAGACATGGATAGAAAATTTGTATTCGTATAAAAGCACTAAAACTGTTCCAATCTACTCTTCAGTCGTTGAAATCTACATCTTATTCACACACCAGGGGCCAAAACTTTTGTGTATTCATGGTTCACCAATGACAGCAACTATAGGGTTTCTCCAGGTGTTACGATTTCCCGTTGAGATGGTTTGAAATACCTCCTAAGCAGATTAAAGTTCTGGTGATTATTGGGTTCGGAAGTTTTTGAAAAATTATTGACTGTGAGTATTTAATCAACTACAAGCAGGTCTGGTTGTAGAGCAGCATTTCTGTATGAATTGATCAAAACAACCCCTCCATCGAAATCCGCTTTGGCAGTCTCCGAATGTATTCTTT
>CAZKMC010000420.1:0-2104 GCA_964553485.1 uncultured Comamonadaceae bacterium | reverse complement strand
AATGCCCTTAGTCTTCCTAAACACTATTGTCGGCCAAAACCACTCAGGGTGACATTGCGTTTTGTAACTGACTTCCGCCCTAATCTTCAAGCCTTGTTAACCCATAGTGCGCCCTTGGATACAATTTTGGCAATAATGCCCTTAGTCTTCCTAAACACTATTGTCGGCCAAAACCACTCAGGGTGACATCGCATTTTGGAACTGGCATCATTTTCCATTTTCACTCACACTCCACACTCCACACTCCACACTCAAACTCCACACTCAAGCCTCATTTCCCGCCACTCAAAACTCTATTTCTCCATTAACATAAATTGCCCCCTCCCGGTTGGTGAAGCGGAGTGAAGCAATTACCTTTGGCGTCTATCGATTCCTATGATTGAATTAACCGATATACGTAAGTCATACAAGATGGGAAAAGGCCAACTTGAGGTCTTGAAAGGCGTGGACTTGCGCATCAAAGAAGGTGAGTTGGTTTCCATAATGGGGTCTTCGGGCTCTGGGAAATCTACTTTGTTGAATATTCTGGGGCTGCTGGATGCTTTTGACTCCGGTGAATATGTCCTGAATCAAACCTCTATGAAAGGGCTTTCTGAAACGCAATCTGCGTTCTATCGAAGTAAGTTTCTCGGTTTTGTGTTTCAGTCTTTCAATCTGATAAATTTCAAAAACGCTTTGGAAAATGTGGCTTTGCCACTGTACTATCAGAAAATTCCTCGCGCAAAGCGCAATCAAATAGCCATGGAATACCTGGACAAGGTAGGTTTGGCGGATTGGGCAACGCACCTTCCATCTGAATTGAGCGGGGGACAAAAACAACGTGTTGCAATTGCTAGAGCTTTGGTCACACAACCCAAGGTTATCTTTGCTGATGAACCTACCGGAGCGTTGGACAGTGTCACTTCCTCGGAGGTAATGAAACTTCTTCGAGAGATCAACAAGGAAGGAATCACCGTGGTGATCGTAACTCACGAGAATGAGATCGCTGCCATGACCAATCGCATCATTCGTTTGCGAGACGGCCTCATTGAAAGCCGCGATGAAGTAGGTGCCAACATCCTAAATTCCTAAGTATGCTGGATTGGGATAAATGGCTGGAGATCTTTCATACCATAATCAAAAATCCCTTGCGGACCCTTTTGACGGGACTGTCTGTAGCACTCGGCATCTTCATTTTGGTCGTCATGCAGGGACTTGGTTTCGGGCTTCAAAATGGAGTGATGAAACAGATCCAGGACGATGCCATCAATTCTATCTGGGTGAGAAGCGGCGTCACCAGCATTCCGTACAAAGGGCTCAATGCCAACAGGCGTATTGAATACGACAACGACGATCTTGCGTGGGTTGTGGAGAATGTGGAGGGGGTAACGGATTACAGCGGACGATTTATGCGCTGGAGTTCCCAAATAAGTTATGGCCGTGAGAAAATGGATTTCGGGATTCGGGCGGTCCATCCCGGACATCAGATGTTAGAGCGGACGGATGTGAAAGAAGGCAGGTACATCAATACCATGGATGTGACCAACATGCGGAAAGTCGCCTTGATTGGTAAAACGGTTTATGATGATCTCTTCAAAGGGAAACCCGCAGTAGGTGAATACATTGAAATTAACGGCATTTCATTCCGTGTCATCGGTATGTTTGAAGATCCAAATAGCCGTTGGGAAAACAGACAGGTCTATGTGCCGATTAGTACGGGACAAAAAGTGTTTGGTGGTAGAGACAAACTCAATATGTTCATGGTCAGTACCGGGGAGGCAAGCCTCGAAGAAAGTATTGAAATGAAAAATAAGATCGACCTACATTTGCGCGAACATTATTCGGTGCACCCTGAAGATGAACGGGCAGTTTGGTTGAGAAATAACAACGAAGAATTCAAGGAGTTTCTGGACATATTTGTGGGTATCCGAACCTTCATCTGGGTCATTGGGTTTTTCACTTTGTTCGCCGGAATTATAGGAGTGGCGAACATCATGAGCATCATCGTAAAAGAACGCACCAAAGAAATTGGCATTCGAAAAGCACTAGGAGCAACACCGTGGAGCATCATTTCACTCATCATCCAAGAGTCTACTTTCCTCACTTTCGTGGCAGGTTGTTTTGG
>CAZKMC010000419.1:0-2123 GCA_964553485.1 uncultured Comamonadaceae bacterium | reverse complement strand
CAAACCATAAGCCAGATCAAGTGAATTGTCCCAAGTGTTGTCGCCTTTTTTATACTTGGCAAACAAACTCAACAATCCAGTAGCACTAATAGAACTTTGACCTCCAGATGCCCAATTGCTCAAATAAACTTGGCTAAAATTCAAGCCAATAGTTCCTCCAGTGGTCCATGAGCTATCTTTTACCGCATCAGGCTGAACTGTTAAGGCGGCTTGTATGGCTTGAGCATCTGCAGCAGATAATTCTCCGCTATCCTGTGCAATTCCCTGTAATACCAGCGTAATGAACGCGGCAAAAAGTGTAATTTTTTTCATCTTAATAAATGTAATAAGTAGATTGATGTGGACCTCTTGTCCAATTCATTGTTAATTATTTTTGGCCTCTGGCCGAGGAGAGTTTCATGTCAACCCCACATCGGCCGGTGAAGTTCGTATTAGTCCGTTATTTCTTCTTTGGGTTCAGACAAGATGGCAACTTGCTCTTCCACTAGTATTTTACTTGGTATGACCTCTCTGCCTTCTGCTGTTATGAGGGCAATTGAAATGCTATATATCTTCTCAATTACACCCGAAGTTTTTCCAATTCTTACGCTTTGCCCTTCTGTGAATTTTCCTTTTCCATAATAAGAGGACAACATGTTGGTGACTAAGTTTCTGGCTGCAAATCCATAAGCCAATGCAAAAGTTAAGAGAATAGACCCAAGAATGAGGGCGATGTTAGAGGTAATCACCTCCGTGTCAATTCCAGCTTTATTCAATGCAGTAATTGCAATAAAGATGAACAGGATATAATAGACAATGTTGGCGATGGCCTTGGCTCCTGAAACCCCAATGGTATTGGCAGCAGTGTATATCATGTTTTTGATCAGGTCAGCAATAAAAATTCCAATTACAAAAATGATCAATGCAATTCCAAGTGTCGGAAGGTAGCCCATGAAGCCAGCAATACCATTGGTCAACATCTCCCAGCCTAGCACATTTGCCGCGCTCATAAAGAACATTAGCATCAACATCCAATAAAATACTTTGCTCAAAATAAATGCAGCACTTAGGCCAGGCATAATTTTGGATAGTATTTTATCCACACCAATTTTTTCTGTCAACTCATCAAACTTGATGGCAATCAATGCCCGGTGAATTGTTTTAGAAATTAACTTCGAAAACAACCACCCAGTCAAAAGTACAACCAGGACACTGATTATAAGCGGAACATAATTAGCGATGCTCTCACCAAACATAGCGAAGGAATTGCTAAGTGAATCTTTTATATGATCTAGAGTTCCCATATGAATGAGGAGGTTAATTCAGGTTGGTTTTTGACTTTTGGATTCGCCAGGTTTTTTAGGGCCTTGTTCTGTTTTGAACTTATCATTGAACACGGTGGCGAAATCGCCAACAAACAATTGGACAAAACGAAGCAATAGCACTACAGACTTCACGCTTCCCATCAAGTCATTTTTGACTGAATCTGGAATTTGCTCCCTAGGCTCTATGATCTTGAAGGGATTATTGCTCATGGCCAAAATGTTCGTTATACATTTCCATTGCCCTTGCGTGTGCGCGTTTAACACGCATTTTCACTGCACTTTCATTCACATTCAGGGCTTCCTGAATATCCTGGACAGACAAATCATCTTGATATTTCATCAGAAGAATCATCTTGTCCTTAGAAGGAATGATGTCCAACATATATTGTAATCTCTTAGCCTCCATACTCAACAATTCCCTCTCATTCTTAGCGTCATCATTGTCCGGAATATTTTCCAGTCCGTCATCAGACTCCAACCTAATCTTATTGTTCTCCCTTAAGTAATCAATACAGAACTTGTAAGTCAGACTAGAGAGCCAGGTAGAAAATTTGGATTTATGATTAAACTTGGACCAATTCATGAATGTCTTTATAAAAACGTCATGCGCTAAGTCCTTGCCCAAATCCAAGACTTTCACAAATGAAATACCCTTATGGTAGACTTTTTCAGAGTACCTATCATAAAGAATCCCGAAGTCTTCATGTTGATTTTCATCAACTATGATTCTGACAAGTTCTTCATCTGTTTTATGTACAACCTTCTTTTTGAGCAATGTTGTGGCTAATTCTTACTCGTGTTTGGACGTAGTCAATGGTT
>CAZKMC010000418.1:0-2150 GCA_964553485.1 uncultured Comamonadaceae bacterium | reverse complement strand
AGTTCTTGAATCAGCTCTGCCGAGCAATCTGAAGGAAGCGCAAGGTCAAACACTCGGGTATGCGGCGTGCAGATTGAGTTATATAGGACATTATCCAAAACAGGTAATTGGCTTCCAGTGCAAGTGAAAATGGCTTCGAATTTGGTTTCAACTTTACTCAGTTCTTCGAGCCCCGTAGATTTCCAATTCAGATGTTGACTAGCTACTTGCAGTGCTTTTGAAAAAGTCCTATTGGCAATTGTTATTTGCGTATACCCTGCCTTCAATAAGAATTTAGAGAGATTGGTGATTGTTTGTCCCGCCCCAACCAAAAGAATAGGTGTGTCTATGGCCAAATTAGCTCTTCTAAACCCATGCCAAGCCAGGCTAACTACAGATACTGGCTTTTTAGCAATATGGGTTTCAGTATAGACTTGCTTGGCCGTTTCAATGAGCTTTTGTCCAACTAAACGAAGCGTATCGCCACTCAAACCTGTGGTACGAGCTTCTTCAAATGATTTGCGGAGTTGCGTAATAATCTCACGTTCTCCAATTACCATGGAATCCAGAGATGAAGCCACTTTAAAGAGGTGTTCTACTGCATGATCTCCATTGAAAAGCACTACAGCATCAGTGAGATGCTGTGAATCTCTTGGAGCAAGAGGAAAAAAACCGAGTAATGCTTGGAGCTGCTTGGAGTCCATCGCTTTAGAGCCACACATAATGAACTCAACTCTATTGCAAGTGCTGACATAAACCAATTCAGTCAAATCTAATTTTGATTTGATTTGGTTCAAAACCGCTGTCTTCTCAGTGTCTTCTATGTGAAGCTTACCGATTAAGTCAAGAGGAAAAAATTGATGAGTGAATGCTACAACCTGTAGTTGTTCCAAAATGCACTTTTATGGTCTGGGCAAATTTCGATACCAAGCACTCATGATTTGTCATGTAAATGTCATCATTGACAATCCTGACATTAATCAGTTACAGGCAAAGCCAAAGTCAGACAGGAAAGAGAGCAAATCATTGGCTGTTGTATGGTCATCATTGTCATAATCAATGAAGCAATTTACCATGCATCCAAATTCTGCTAAAACAAACAATAAATCACCAACGTCAACAATACCATCATCATCAAAATCGCTGAAGCATCCAGCGTCTGGGACAGTGTCGAAACAGATGTTATTAAAAATTGCGGTCTCGCTATCGGGAGATCCAGGTGGGTCATATATAGTGCCATCTGGGTTTAACCTTCTCAATTGCAGGTTTACACATCCGCTTACGATGCCTCCTGAGGTAAACTGACCAAGCAACACACGACCATTGACATCAGGACTGTTTTGTGGGTCATATCCAAAAGTAGTCATGTAGACTCCTCCGCCAAAAAGATCATCGATGTTCAAATCCGCTCCGGTCTCCCAAGTGTCAAAAATATAAGAATCAGGTAGCACAAGCATGTTGTTTGAGGCGCTGTCTGGCGAACCAATCGTAAGCCATGAATCATAATTGAGCTCAGGGTTGGCATCAATCAAAACAGGAACAATGTCCAAGCTGGTTGGCCCCCCAAGTGGATTTTGATAAAAGCCCATAGGAGCTGTGATTTGAAGTGGAGTCCCGAGAAGGCCATAAACAAATTGGACTTCATAATTCTCAGGGATGCTCACATACAATCGGTTGGTTGTAGGAGTTCCTCCAGTTTCAGCTTGAATAATATTGTATGAGGGTTCTGGGATTGGAATTGCTTCTATTTCTGGATTTGCATAGGGATTCTGACCTGCGGCCAAAAGACTTATGCAAACAGAAAGGACTAGGGTGAATACTTTCTTTTGCATGGTTGAGGTACTTTATGAGCCTTTAAGTTAATGATATCTGACTAAGAATTATCACGTTAGGCGGTAACAATAAAAAAAAGGCCAACATCAAGTTGGCCTTTTAAAATATAGGGATGGAGCATTTCAATCAAATCAACCGCTGCACATTTCGCAATCTGAACCATTGTCAATGGAGCAGGCCATTGCTTCTTGTTCTGCAAGTGTCAATTCTACCTCTAGAGTTGCACCCTCTGGTGCTTGCTCGTATTTTTTCTCCACAGTAAACTTGATTGCATCAGTGGCGGCTTTTGTTCTCAAGTAATACATACCTGTTTTCAAACCTTTCTTCCATCCGTAAAA
>CAZKMC010000417.1:0-2150 GCA_964553485.1 uncultured Comamonadaceae bacterium | reverse complement strand
GAAGCCATCGTAATCGCTCTTTCTAGATTTAATATGGAAAGCCCTTTAAGGCCTGCTGCTATAACTACGTAGGATTGTTCTTTGGTAATGGCATCCACATAAAGCTCTTCCGAAGTTTGGTTGGGAAAGAAAGTAGCCATTAGGACCAAGGCCTTCCCACGGACCTGAGTTTTTTCATCGGCTTTAGCCAAAACCCTTAATAAATCCAGCGCCTCAATAGGCAGGTCATAGGCAAGCTCCAACTGGTTGAGCCCGATCATGCGGATATTCCAAAATGGGTCTTGGAGGGCCTCTAAAGTCAAAGGAGTCAATGTGTCTGTAACAAGCGTTGACCACATTTCTAATGCCTCAAGGCGGTCCAGGTAGTTTTGCGAATTACGGAATTGGAGCGTCCACCATTCATCGGGACGATTATCTTGCTTTTGAGCCAGGAGCGTATGATCTGCATCCACGTTGATCCAAGAAGCGGGCTGGGCAAGGGGGTAAGTGAACACCTCTTCCTGCTCAGTCATAAATTCATTCATGCGCATGACCTCATCTCCAACATGGATGTCGATGGCCAACGGAAGTTGGAACACATCAGATTCCTCGGCACCCTGCGTCTGTCGAACCAAGATTTGTTGCCCACGCTCCTCGTCAAAAAAGTAAGTGATTTCGAGCACAGGATGCCCACTATTCAGAAACCATTGATTAAAGAACCAATTGAGATCCTGGCCTGTAACCTTTTCAAAGGCAAGCCTAAGGTGATGGATTTCAGCATCCTGCAAGGCATTGTCTGTCAGGTACACATTTAGCGACTCAAAAAAAGCGCTGTCTCCAACCAAATATCTCAGCATGTGAAGCACCCGTCCACCCTTGTTGTAGCTGTGAGCATCAAACATGTCTTCTTTGTCCGCATAAACAAACCGGATGAGGTCCTCATTTTTTAATCTGGCCTCTGAAAAATAGCCCATCATGCTTTCGTATCCATGCTGTTCGGCGGCATCGTGCCCATGTTTATGTTCTATCCAGAGATATTCTCCGTAGGTGGCGAATGATTCATTCAGTGGAAGATTTGCCCAGCTTTCACAGGTCACATAATCTCCAAACCAATGATGGAATAACTCGTGCGCGATGACGTCTTCATAGTCACCATCCAATAGCTCTCTACTTGTTCGCTGAACAAAGTCGCCGTGAATAGTGGCTGAAGTATTTTCCATTGCCCCTGAAACATAGTCTTTCACGACTACCTGTGCGTACTTTTCCCACGGATAATCCATACCGAGAATTTGCGAATAGAACGACATCATCTCGGGGGTGTTTCCAAAGATCCTGAAGGCATCATTTGCGTATTCTTTGTCGACGTAATAATTGACCGGTACCACCTCTCCGAGACTGTTTTCCCATCTGTCAATAGCTCTTGCAAAATCGCCTACGGCTATCATGGTGAGGTAGGGGGGGTGGGGCAATTCCTGGCTCCAATAATCTGTGCGAGAACCATCTGCGTTGTAGTTGCTGTAAACCAAGGTTCCGTTTGATACTGTTTTATAGCGCTCATCCACATTGATGAACAGCTCTTGTGTCATTCTTTCATTTGGCGAATCAATAGTGGGAAACCAGCAAGAACTACTTTCTGTTTGTCCCTGTGTCCAAATTTGGGTAGGCTTATTTACATCTACACTATCTGGATTTATGAAATACAACCCTTTGTCAGAGGTGATAGCATCGCTTCCGCCAATTGGCAAGTCATTCGGCTTAGCGGTGTAATCTATTTTTATAGAATACTGCTCATAACGAGAGTAAGATTTTTGCAAATCTATATCGATGTGCCTTCCGTCATAAGTATATTCTAGGTCTAGATTAGTGCTATCAGTTAGTAGTTTAACTGAATGAATATCCATTCCTTTGGCATCAAGAATCAATCGTGCGCTTGGATAGAAATAGGGTTTCAATTTCAAAGTTGCAACTCCATTGAGCTGAGATTTATTCCAGTCAAAGGAAATGTCAAGACGTGTGTGTATTAGATCATGAACTTTGCGATCTGATGGATTGTAGTTTTTGACTTCTGGAGTTACCTCAATGGTATCTAATAAAATGGGAGCCTCCATCACTTCTTCAGGAGTTTTTTGGAGAAGTGAACATGCACTGAGCGAACAGACAATGAGAATGCC
>CAZKMC010000416.1:0-2152 GCA_964553485.1 uncultured Comamonadaceae bacterium | reverse complement strand
GGTTTTCTTATTTAACAGCAATTAACAGCAATCATGAAATCAATTTTTCTACTCTTACTCCTCTCAATCAGTACATACACTATTGCACAAACTGGCATTATTAGAGGAAGTGTTTTTGACTTAAGCAACTCAGAGTTCATACAAGGCGTTAAAGTTCAGGCCAAAGGAACGACCTTTTTGACCATCACCGATTTAGAAGGTAAGTTTGAGCTCAAGTGCGCCCCAGGTATTTATACCCTTCAATTTAAAATGGCAGCATACCAAACCGATAGCCTCGCTGAAGTAACTGTAAGTACTGACCAAGTAACGGTATTAGAAGCATTTGGTCTTGATTCCAAAGTACAAACAACCAAAGATTTTGTAGTCAAGCGCGAGCAAAAGAAAAATACCGAAGGAGCCATGCTCAGCATGAAACTCAAATCACCAAATATGATCGACGGTATCTCCAGCGCAGCTTTTCGCAATACCGGCGATAACGATGCAGCCTCTGCCATGCGCCGCGTAACGGGCGTATCAGTAGCCGATGGTAAATACGTATTTATCCGCGGTATCGGAGACCGCTACAACAAAACGGTTTTGAACGGGATGGATATCCCGGGTCTTGACCCCGACCGAAATACCTTACAGATGGATATCTTCCCGACCAACGTCATCGACAACCTCATCGTCAATAAAACCTTTATTGCCGAGTTGCCTGCCGACTTTTCAGGAGGTATTATCGATATCGGGCTCAAGAGTTTTGCAGACAAAAAAGTAACCAGTGTTTTTGTTTCTGGAGGTTTCAACCCTAATTTTCACTTTAACCAAGATTACCTCAACTACGCAGGTGGTAAACTTGATTTCTTAGGTTTTGACGACGGCACAAGAGCTATTCCTGCCATCAATAACATTCCACTTTTTGCACAGGTTGTCGGAAATCCAAATTCTGCAAATGGCCAGCGCTATCAGGACATCCTGCGTTCATTTAATCCAAACTTAGCAGCGCTCAAACAAATGAGCCTCATGAATATGGGTCTAGGTTTTACTTTAGCCAATCAAAAGAAAAAGGAAAACTACACCATCGGTTATCAATTTGCATTCAATTATTCAAACAATACGGAATATTACGACGACGTCACCTACGGGCGCTACGGTCTTAGCGGTAACAACACCATCAATGAGATGGAAGAACGCGTGATTCAAAATGGTAGCCTTGGGGTCAATAACGTGCTTGCAGCAGTATTAGGAGGCGTTGCCATTAAAGGTAAAACCTACAAAATCCAACTCAACGCACTTCATTTGCAAAATGGAGAGTCCAGTGCTGGTATTTTTGAATATACCTCACGTGACCAAGGTGCAGACTTCAATGCCTTTCAGCACAACCTTTCTTATAGCCAAAAAGGGCTTACAAATATTCAGCTCTCCGGCTTACACCGTTCTGAAAACGACAAATGGAAAATCGAATGGAAAATTTCTCCTACGCGCTCCACGATTGTAGATCCAGACAACCGCATTACCCGTTATGAATACCGCGGCAATGGCTATGCCATTTCTACCGAAACGGGTTTTCCTGAGCGCATTTGGCGTGATCTTCAAGAAGACAACCTCTCTTCTAAAGTTGATTTCGAAAGAAAAATAAAAGTATTAGGTGAAGACGCAAAATGGAAGTTTGGTGCTGCCAACACCTACAAAACACGTGACTACGTCATCCGCAATTTCATGATCAATGTGCGCGGTGATATTCCACTAACAGGCAACCCAGACGAAATTTTCACCGAAGCCAATTTATGGCCTTACAATGGGGATATCAACACGGGTGTTACCTACGAAGCGCCGTTTATTCCGGTCAATCCGAATCAGTTTAATTCCAATATTAACAACACAGCTGGTTACACCGCGCTAGAATTCGAA
Organism: uncultured Comamonadaceae bacterium; assembly: GCA_964553485.1. Taxonomy (GTDB): domain Bacteria; phylum Bacteroidota; class Bacteroidia; order Flavobacteriales_D; family Sanyastnellaceae; genus CAZKMC01. The sequence continues at coordinate 262 of CAZKMC010000416.1, read as the reverse complement.
ATCACCAACCGCCTCAAATCGGTCATGGGCTTGCGTACGGAATACTACGTTCACCGCTACACAGGCCAAGATCAGCTTGGGCAAAACCAACTATTCAATGAAAAGGTATTGGAAAACCTCGGATTCTTTCCTTCTGTCAATTTTGTTTATAGCCAAACCGATGAACAAAACATCCGCTTGTCTTATAGCAAAACGATTGCAAGGCCTTCATTTAAGGAATTGTCTTATGCTGAAATCTATGACCCACTCACAGGTCGTACGT
>CAZKMC010000415.1:0-2160 GCA_964553485.1 uncultured Comamonadaceae bacterium | reverse complement strand
ACTTCAAATTACCTATCAGGTTGGCAGGACAGGTGCTATCACGCCGGTAGCAAATCTGGAACCGGTTCTTCTAGCGGGGACAACTGTCAAACGAGCCTCCTTGCACAATGCAGACCAGATTGAAAAGCTGGACGTTCGAGAGGCCGACACCGTTTTTGTAGAAAAAGGAGGGGAGATTATTCCCAAAGTATTAGGCGTTGACTTGTCCAAAAGAGCAGCCAATAGCCAACCCCATTGTTACATTACACACTGTCCGGAATGTTCCACAGAATTAGTCCGGGAAGAAGGAGAAGCAGCGCATTATTGTCCCAATGATTCTGGCTGTCCGCCGCAGATCAAAGGTCGCATGGAGCATTTCATTTCGCGGAAAGCAATGAACATAGATGGGATTGGCGTAGAGACGATTGATCAATTGTGGAATGCGGGATTGCTTGATAATATTGCTTCAATCTATGAGCTGCAGGAAAGTGATATTTTACCCTTGGAACGCATGGCTCAGAAGTCAGTGGACAATCTATTAACAGGCGTTGAAGCAAGCAAACAACAGCCCTTCCAGAAGGTGTTGTTTGGATTGGGGATTCGTTATGTAGGCGAAACTGTAGCGAAAAAACTAGCAAAACATTTTAAGTCGATGGAGGCCCTCATGACGGCTTCCAAAGAAGAACTGATAGCAGTAGATGAAATTGGCGAGCGCATTGCGGAAAGCGTTCTTCACTTCTTTGCAGACCCTATCAATTTGGGGCTGGTGAAGTCTTTGAAAGCACACGGACTCCAATTTGAGGTGGAGCAGACTGGAGCGGTAGAACTACCGCAATTGCTTGAAGGTAAGTTGTTTGTGGTATCTGGAGTATTCACTCATTTTTCTCGTCCAGAATTGAAAGATTTGATAGAGGCCTACGGAGGAAAGAATGTGGGTTCGATTTCCAAGAAAACGGATTACGTGCTTGCCGGAGAGAATATGGGACCATCTAAACTCAAGAAAGCAGAGGACCTTTCAGTTCCCGTGATTTCTGAAGATGAGTTCCGACAGATGCTAGGCATTACAGAATGAAAATCGGGAAGAGATGAGCCCATTCCTCGCGCGATAGCGCAAACCTTAATCTTCGAAAGGATTGGCGTAAAAAGGATCGGTGGTAAGGGAATGATCAGTGAGTGTTTTCAAGAAAGCAACCAAAGCAGTTTGCTGTTCTTCAGTAAGTTGCGGGTCTATAGGAGTTCCACCAATGATAAAGTCTTCTGCCAATCGATCATCCAAGAAAGGGTGGGGTTGAATGTTGCCATTGTAGTGATTGATGACTTCTTCAAGCGTGTTGAAACGCCCGTCATGCATGTAAGGTGCGGTGATTTCGATGTTCCTCAAAGAAACAACTTTGAACCTGCCATTATCTGATTCATTTTCGCTCACATTCTGTACACCGCCATCTGCATATTCTACTTCAAGACCGTTGTTCAGCGCCCCGGGCGTGTAGAAATTGACTGTCATGTGGCATTGATTGCATCGGGTGATACCGTTAAAAAAGAGATCTTTTCCTTCCAGTTCTTGTGCTGAATAATTACTGAAATCCGACACCAAGCCCTCATCGTATTTCGATTTGAACGAGCGGATTGAGCGAGTAAACTGGGCTAAGGCCTTACTAATACGATCTTCAGTGATCGTCTCATCGCCAAAGGCTGAAGAAAAAAGAGTAGGATAGAACGGTGAGCTTTCCAAGCGAGAAATTAATTCCTCAAGCGACAAGTCCATTTCGCCGGGATGCTGTATAGGCTGAAGGACCTGGCTTTCCAATGAATTTGACCTGCGGTCCCAGAAGAATCTTCTAGAGAACTGCAAGTTGAAAAGCGCCATGGAATTTCTAGGAGTGACTGCGTTGTTGATGCCTACACTAAACGCTACATCATCACTAAATGCGTGGGCTTGTTTGTGACAGCTTGCGCAGGAGATGCTGTGATCTCGACTTAAATCTGTGTCATAGAACAACACCCTACCTAGAGTAGCTCCTGCATTGGTAATGGGATTGTCGTTAGGAATGCTTTCGAATAAATCCAAAGCACTGTTGTTCCAAGCTTCTGGAAATTCTATTCCCTCGTAATCATAATCTGGATTCGGGAGGGTAGGTTGCTTAGCTAAATCCTGAATCAAAGGAAGATCGCCCTGCTCCT
>CAZKMC010000414.1:348-2221 GCA_964553485.1 uncultured Comamonadaceae bacterium | reverse complement strand
GTATAATACGGGAAGGAAGGAAAGAAGGAAGGAAGGTAGGAACAAAGGAAGGACCCAAGGAAGAAAAAAACGGACGGAAAGGAAGGAAGAACGGGAGAAAGAAGAAGAGAAGATGGTGGTGGTGTTGGTGGTGATAAGTTCTTTGGAAGTGCAGTCAACAACTTTGGTGTTAAGGAATTACTAGACACATTTGTTCGGATCGCCCCGACCCCACTCGGCCGCATGACCAATGTCCGCGAAATCAAACCCAACGAACCTAAATTCACGGGATTCATTTTTAAGATACACGCCAACATCGATCCCAAGCACCGCGACAGAATTGCTTTTTTGCGTGTTTGTTCCGGACAGTTTGAACGCAATAAATTCTTCTACCACACTCGACTCCACAAAAAACTAAAGTTTGCCAACCCAGCTGCTTTCCTGGCATCGACCAAGAGCTTAGTAGAGGAGGCATATCCAGGAGATGTAATTGGATTGTATGACACTGGAAACTTCAAAATAGGCGACACTTTGACCGAGGGAGAAGAAATCACCTTTCAGGGCATACCGAGCTTTTCGCCGGAAATTTTCAAGGAACTAGTGAACCTTGATCCGATGAAAAGCAAACAATTGGACAAGGGAGTTCAGCAACTAACAGATGAAGGAGTTGCGCAATTGTTTATCCGCGAATTAGGAAATAGAAAGATTGTTGGAACTGTTGGAGAGCTTCAGTTCGAGGTTATCCAGTACAGATTGGAGCATGAATATGGTGCCAAATGTGAATTCCAGCCAAAACGATACTTCAAAGCCTGTTGGATCACTTCTGACAATGAAACCAAATTGGAAGAATTTAAACGCATCAAGGCCCAAGACATGGTGAAGGACAAAGACCAAAACGACGTCTATCTGGCTCCTTCAAAGTTCCTGTTGGACATGGAACAGCAGAATTTTCCCGAGTTGGAATTCCACTTCACCAGTGAGTTCAAAACCAGAGTCGTATAAAGCTTATTAAAGTTGTCTGTCTAAACTTTCAAATAACTTAGACTCGCAAGCAAAAAAATGTACTTTTGCCTCGTCAACCAAGGGGTTGAATTACCATCAAATTGAAAGTATGATTGACATGAAAGAACAGAAGTCAGCCACGGCTTCCTCTCTGTCTGTGCTAGAACAGATGTCAAAAACCGATCACGAACAAGTTCTCTTTTGCCAAGATCAGGCAACCGGACTCAAAGCTATTATTGCCATTCATAACACCACCTTAGGACCAAGTCTTGGAGGTACTCGTATGTGGCAATATGCATCTGAAGCAGAAGCATTGACAGATGTGCTGAGGTTGAGTCGGGGAATGACCTACAAATCTTCGCTAGCTGGACTAAATCTTGGAGGTGGAAAAGCCGTGATCATTGGCGATTCCAGAAAAGACAAGTCTGAAGCTATGTTCAGAAGGTTTGGCCAATTTGTAGACAGCTTAGGAGGTAAGTACATTACTGCAGAGGACGTAGGCATTACTACGCGCGACATTGAATTTGTGGCAGAAGAAACAGACCATGTTGCGGGACTTCCAGAATACCGTGGAGGAAGCGGAGACCCTTCACCTGTTACTGCCTATGGTGTTTACATGGGAATGAAGGCAGCTGCTCATCAGCAGTATGGTTCAGATAGTTTGAATGGCAAAAAAGTGCTTGTGCAGGGTGTTGGACATGTGGGTGAAGCACTTGTGGATTATCTTACTCAAGAGGGTGCCAAAGTGATCATCTCTGACATCTATGAGGATCGTGTGAAAGACGTGGTCAATAAGTACATGGTTGAAGCGGTGAACCCAGACGAAGTATATGATGTAGACATGGATATTTATGCGCCATTACGAATGGCTATTTTACACGCTTTTTTGATC
>CAZKMC010000414.1:0-338 GCA_964553485.1 uncultured Comamonadaceae bacterium | reverse complement strand
CTTTCAAGGAGCCGATTTATATGCGGCTGATGTGGATATTTATGCGCCATGTGCATTGGGAGCTACTATCAATGATGAGACCTTGAAAAAATTAAAATGCTCAGTAATTGTTGGTGCCGCAAACAACCAATTGGCAGATGAAGAAAGGCATGGAAAGGCAGTCATGGACTTAGGAATTCTCTACGCTCCTGATTTTCTTGTGAATGCGGGTGGAATCATCAATTGCTACTGGGAAGTCATTGGCTACAACCGAGATGCAGCCATGGCTCAAACCGAAGACATTTACAATACGACACTCAAAATATTCAAGAGATCTTCAGAATTAGGCATTCCAACGT
>CAZKMC010000413.1:0-2222 GCA_964553485.1 uncultured Comamonadaceae bacterium | reverse complement strand
CCCTGCTTGAAAAAGCCATGGACCGCATTGAAAAAGCGCTGAATCAACTTCAATTGAAAAAGTAAAAGCATGGACATTCGCCCGGAGGACATCAACAAGTGGTTTTCAGCTTTCAATGATCTTACAATCATGGTGATCGGTGACGTCATGATAGACAGTTACCTCTGGGGCAAAGTACAGCGAATATCTCCTGAAGCTCCAGTACCTGTGGTAGAAGTTTTCAAAGAAGAAAACCGAATGGGTGGAGCAGCTAACGTGGCTTTGAATCTCATGGAGCTAGGTGCAACACCAGTAATTTGTTCTGTAATAGGGCAAGATGAAAAAGAATCCACATTCCGGGCATTGATGGCAAAACGCGGATTCACAGATGAAGGAATCATCAGTTCGCCCCAACGCGTGACGACAGTAAAAACGCGCGTGATCAGTTCAGGGCAACATCTACTTCGTGTAGATCAGGAAAAGATTCAGGCCTTGCAAGCAGAAGAAGAAACGGAATTGATTGCACGCTGCAAATCAATCATGGCCAGTCAGAAAATTGATGCCATCATTTTTGAGGACTATGATAAGGGTGTCCTAACTCCAAATGTGATTCAGGCAATTGTAGAAGAAGCAAATTCCAAAGGAATTGTTACCGCCGTAGATCCTAAAAAAGACCATTTCTTTGATTACCGGAAGGTAACATTGTTCAAGCCCAACCTGAAAGAATTGAGAGAAGGAATGAAATTGGATTTCGAGGGCAGTGACTTGGTGCAATTGGAAAAAGCCGTTGTAGCTCTCGAGCAAGAATTAGGGAATTATATCTCATTTGTCACTTTGAGTGAAAACGGAGTTTGGATCAAACAAGGTGAAGCCAAAACGCACATAGCAGCTCATTCTAGAGAAATTATGGACGTAAGTGGAGCAGGAGACACGGTCATTAGCGTGGCCACTTTAGGTTTGGCCATAGGCCTTCAACCTGAGCATCTCGCAGCACTTGCCAATTTGGCCGGCGGATTGGTTTGCGAAAGAGTGGGCGTAGTGCCCATTCAGAGTGAACAATTGCGAAAAGAAGCACTGAAATTGCTTGTTGCATGAACATCCAAAAACTGAGGGAACAAGGAAACCTGTTCCTATATGGTAATAAAGATATGGTGTTGAGGATTGGTAAAATTCTTAGCCTCACAATCTCTTTATTAGCCATACTGGTGTTGATTTTCTATTATGGCTTTCCTTTAGATGAAAAAACCAAAGACCTTTGTCTTTCCGTCATTCAGGGCAGCTTCTTGTTCTACGTTTTGCACTATTTAGTGCGATTCATCTATGACTTTCATCCTAAACAATTTCTAAGAGACAATTGGTTTGAGGGAATACTAATGGGCATCCTTGTGGTGGAAGGGTATCTCTATACATTCCATAACTTTCTTCTGATTCCGTACTTCTTCAAAGAACTGGGAGTCAAAAGATTCAAAGATGTTTCCACCATCTTTATTCAGGTTTACTTCTTCAGTGTGATTTGGCTAGAACTTGCTCGTTCTGGTCCACTCATCCCACGTTTCAAACTCAATCCTGCTCTCATCTTCATATTGAGTTTTGTAATCATCATACTTACTGGAACCGGGCTCCTCATGCTACCTGAGATGTCTAATACGGTAAATGGAATGGGCTTCTTGGATGCCCTTTTCACAAGCTCTAGCGCAACTTGTGTAACTGGGCTGATGGTTGTAGACACTCCCGTTTTCTTCACATTCAAAGGAGAGGTTGTTTTGTTGATCCTGATGAAGCTAGGGGGGCTGAACATCATTGCTTTTGGCTCATTTCTGGCCCTGGCCAGTAAATTTGGCGTTGGAGTAAAACAGCACGATGTATTGGAAGATTTTGTCAACAAAGGCACTGTATTGAGTGCTAAAGGAATGCTGAGAAAGGTAGTCCTCTGGAGCACTGGAATTGAACTTCTGGGTGCCTTGATGATGCAGATCTTTTGGGACGAAAAAATCGCATTCGTCAATGAGGGACAAAAATGGTTCTACTCCATTTTTCACTCGGTTTCTGCTTTCAATAATGCCGGAATTTCCTTGTTTTCGGGAGGGTTAGGAGATCCACTTGTTGCCGATAATTACTACATCCATTGGGTGGTCACAATTCTTGTGTTTTTTGGTGCACTTGGAATGCTTGCCATTTTTGACCTTTTTGATCCAGGAAATCTAAGAGGAAGAATGAGAAATCCCTGGAAACGAATTGGGTTC
>CAZKMC010000412.1:0-2237 GCA_964553485.1 uncultured Comamonadaceae bacterium | reverse complement strand
GAATACATCAATGAAAATCTCCCCTCTTCAAGTTCCACCCAACGGATTGCTATTGGCGTAACACCAGATAATCCAGAGGTGGTTTATCTGCTTATCAGTGCCGACATTGGCGGGGGACTATTAGGCGTGTATAAATCTGCAGATACCGGTGTGAACTTTGAGCTACGCGCAGACTCGCCTAACATTCTTTCTGTGAATGACAATGGTACTGGTTCAACCGGTCAAGGGTGGTATGACTTAGCGATTGCTGTTGACCCCAATGACGAAAATCACATTTTCTGTGGAGGGATCAATCTATGGGAAAGTGCAAACGGCGGTCAAACATATACCCTCAACGCGAAATGGTATTTAGAACCCGGAATGCCTGAGAATTTTATTCATGCAGACGTTCATGATTTACTCTACATAGGCAGCAAATTTTACGCTTGCACTGACGGTGGGATCTGGCGTTCTTCTGACAATGGAAATTCATTCGTCGACAGATCCAATGGCCTAGAGATTTCACAATGTTATCGCTTGGGAATTGCACAAGGTGGAGATCCTCGAGTGATTTCGGGGCTTCAGGATAACGGAACCATGTATTTGAATGAAGGCTCCTGGACTCATGTTCAGGGAGCTGATGGCATGGAAGCATTTGTTCATCCAACTGACAATTCAATCCTTTATGCATCAACTCAATATGGCGGCCTATACAAATCCTCGAATGGAGGTTCCACTTTTGCATGGACAGGATCTGGCATTGTGGAAGACGGAGTTTGGACAGTCCCCTGGGAAATGAGCTCTTCAAATTCTGAGACACTCTTTGTTGGATTTCAGAATGTTTGGAGGACTACAAACGGAGGAACCAATTGGCAGATTCTCTCAACGGATATTTCTAGTCCCATTCATGTGATAGCACTTTGCCCTTCGGGCGAGGAGAGAATGTTTGCCAGTTCATCGGGAACCCTTTACCGCACGGACAACGATGGTTCCAGTTGGGAAGACATTTCAGACGGTTTGCCTAATTTGTTTATTTCAGACATCCTTACCCATCCTACTGACATTGATCAAGTATGGGCTTGTTTCTCTGGATATGAGAGTGATCAAAAGGTATACTTCTCATCTGATGGAGGAAATAATTGGGAAAACATCGGTGGTGGTTTACCCAATATCCCCACCAATTGTTTGGCCTTTGATGAAAGCGAAAATACCGTGTACATAGGCACTGATTTCGGTGTCTACATTCAACATCCAGCCTTGGCAAACTGGCAAGCTTTCACAACCAACCTGCCCAATGTAATCGTCAATGAACTAGAAATAGACACAATTAGTGACCGTATTTACGCCGCTACATTTGGTCGTGGCATTTGGAGCAGTAACTTATATAGTGGGGTAGAAAGTCTCCCAATTGCTAATTTTTCCGTTTCAAATACTCATCCATGTATTGGTCAATCCATTCAATTCCAGGATTTATCCACGGATCATCAAGCATTTTGGAGCTGGGAATTTCCAGGTGGCGAACCAGTTTCTAGTAGTGAACAAAATCCAATTGTGCAGTATTCTGAACCAGGCGATTACACCGCAAGTCTTACTGTGCTGAATGACTTTGGAGCAGTAACTGAGGAGAAATTTGACTTGCTTCATGTGTTCGAGGAGGCCGGCACTCAGGCTCCCCTGGCAGAAAGTTTTGAATATGACTTTACTCCAACTAATATATGGGAGAGTCTAGCTTTTGAGCCGTCAATTCAGGGTTGGAAATGGACAGATGTAGCGGCGGCTACTGGTGAGCATTCCATGTGGATTGAAAACGCAAGTATAGACGTCATACAGGAGTTTGAACTTATTAGTCCTGTTGTTGACTTAAGTCAAATTACTGATACATTAACTGGTTGGGTAGAGTTCAAATGGGCCTATGCTCAAATGATTGCTGCAAACGATGATAGGCTTCGTCTCTATACGAGCTCAGATTGCGGCGAAAGCTGGTTGCTGAAACAACAATGGCGCGGCACAATCGATTTACCCACTGCTCCTAGTGGCACCATTCCATTTGTTCCAACAAGCCCTGACAGTTGGAGCACCGCGAATGTGGAACTGGATTTAGATGAGTTGGTTGACGACTTTAGAATCAAATTTTGGTTCAGATCTGACAATGGGAATAACCTCTTTTTGGATGATATTAATATCTCGGGAGTTTACACTGACTTGATTGATTTGACTCAGAAAAAAGCCACACTTCCATTTCCAAATCCTGCTACTGA
>CAZKMC010000411.1:0-2248 GCA_964553485.1 uncultured Comamonadaceae bacterium | reverse complement strand
CTCAATTTACGGCGGTTGTAGCTCAGATGGTTAGAGCGCTGGTTTGTGGTACCAGAGGTAGTGGGTTCGATCCCCATCAGCCGCCCTTAATAAAGAAAGCCTCCATTATTATGGAGGCTTTCTTTTATGTATCAAAATCAATAAATCCTACTCATTGCCTTTGTAGATACCGTTCACGTAGGTCTTTACGGCGTCAATTTTTATTGCTGCGTCACTTCCAGAGAACCCCTGAATGGATTCATTTGTGACCAATTGGTTGTATTGTTCCAAAAACTGACTGGCTAAAGGCATATAAGACCAATGCCATTTTTCATCGCTGTAGCCAGTTCTGCCAGAATCCTTTTTGGCATAGACTTGATAATATCCAAAACGCTCAGCATTGGCTTTGAGCCAATTGTAGTCATTAGCTCCTTTCCCAGATTCAAAATAAGTATTATTCAATGAATTCAGGTCAATGTCTGTTCCCCAATGATGTCTGGAAGTTCCTGGCATCGAACTGTACTGCATGATGTCTTTTACTTTTTCAACTTCTTGCCACCCCATGTACTTGCTTCGTTGCCATTTTCTTTCCCAGATTCCTTTCTGATAGTCGAAGTTGCGTGTGGCACTTATGATGTTAAGCTGTATTCCGGCTTTTGCCGCTTCTTCTTCCATGCGCACAAAAGCATCATAAGCCTCTTTCCGCAGGTAGATATTATTCTTAGAAGTGTATTGAGCGGCAATCTGTGTAAAGCTGGTGTCTGCAGCGGGATCGATTTTCCCAAGCAATTCATCTTCCGAAAGCGTCACGATTTGACCTATTGAGATCAATTGCCACATCAAAAAAGTAAATGTCAGAAGTTTGCTCATGAATACGAAGAAACAAAAAAGGGACCAAATTGGCCCCTTTCAATTTTAACTGAATATGATATCAGTGAATTCCTTTTGCCGCCAGGTATCTTTCGGCATCTAATGCCGCCATACAGCCGGTTCCTGCAGCAGTAACTGCCTGACGGTAGTTTTTGTCTGCCGCATCCCCAGAAACGAATACTGCTTCTACGTTTGTAAGAGAAGTGCCTGGTTTGTTGATAATATAACCTGTTTTGTCCATGTCAAGCCATGGTTTGAAAACGTCGGTGTTAGGTTTGTGCCCAATGGCTACAAAGAACCCTGTAGCCGGTAAGTCTGTTTCTTCACCGGTTTTGTTGTTTTTTACTCTAACACCAGTAACTCCATCATCACCCAGCACTTCAACTGTATCTGTGTTGTACATGATAGTGATGTTCTTAAGATTCTGAACACGAGTTTGCATGGCTCTTGAAGCTCTCATTTCATCTCTTCTCACCAACATTGTCACTGACTTACACAGTTTGGCCAAATAGGATGCTTCCTCTGCAGCGGTATCACCAGCGCCAACAATCACAACGTCCTGTCCACGATAGAAAAACCCATCACACACTGCGCATGCTGAAACTCCTCCACCCATATCTCTCAGGCGAATTTCGGATTCCAATCCCAACCATTTAGCAGAGGCACCTGTGGAGATGATTACAGTGTCTGCGGTCACAACTTTTTTACCGTTATCCAATGTGACCTTATGCGGGGGTGCCGTGAAATCAACTTCAGTCACCCATCCTGAGCGGATGTCTGTCCCAAAGCGTTCGGCTTGATTTTGGAAGTCAATCATCATTTGAGGCCCATTAATTCCTTCTGGATAACCAGGGTAATTATCAACTTCAGTTGTTTCAGTCAGTTGCCCTCCAGGTTGCAGCCCTTGGTACATGATTGGGTGCATTTCTGCTCTAGCAGCATAGATTGCTGCAGTATATCCTGCTGGTCCAGATCCAATGATTAGGCACTTGATGTGTTCGATTTGTTCACTCATGATGTTACTGTTAATTCGGGTGCAAATTTACCAATTATTCTTTCCATGAAAAGTCATAAAATTCTTACGACTTTTTAATACTTACGTTTGGCGTCTACTTTAAGAAATTCGTCCCAAATTGGATCTTCAGGTGGAGGTGCCACAATCCGCATAGGCACCTTTTGAACTGGATGGATAAATTCAATCATCCTTGCATGCAAGTGGATTGAGGCATTGTCGTTGGTTCTTCTTGCTCCGTACTTCACGTCACCTTTTATTGGGCAACCAAGGCTCGCTAGAGTGGCTCTAATTTGGTGGTGTCTTCCAGTTTTTGGGTATACCTCTAGAAATGTATAGTGATCGGATTGGCCGATGACTTTGTATCTCAGCTCACATTCTTTTCGA
>CAZKMC010000410.1:0-2255 GCA_964553485.1 uncultured Comamonadaceae bacterium | reverse complement strand
GACCTCAAGCAATTGGACTGGCCGATAATGAGTGAGGAAAGTGCAATTCCAAATTACACTGAAAGAAAGCTATGGACGCGTTATTGGTGCGTAGACCCTTTGGACGGAACCAAGGAGTTTATACATAATCGCAATGAATTTGCGGTGAACATCGCCCTTATAGAAAACAACCAACCGGTTCTGGGCATCCTAGCTTTGCCAGCTTCAGAAAAACTGTATTGGGGCGGACCGGATTTGGGAGTCTTCCAAACTAGTTTTGATCAATATGTAGGCAATCCACTCAATAGCAATTATCAGCTGAACCCATTTGATGGGACAAGGGCTTTTGCCGCTGTGGTGAGTCGTTCACATCTCAATAAACAGACTCTCGACCACATTGAAGGAATGAAAATCATTCACCCAGACATAGAAGTGATTAGGGCAGGAAGCAGCACAAAGTTTTGCGAGCTTCTGGAGAATCGTGCAGATGTGTATCCGCGTTTTTCGCCTTGCATGGAATGGGATACAGCTGCTGGCGATGCGCTTATGAGGGCAGTGGGCAAAGGTGTTTTTACTTTGAACAGCCAAGAACGCATTCGCTACAACAAGCAAAGTCTGATCAATCCAAGTTTTATCGTTCGTTGATTAGACGCGGTAGGGTCCTTCGTCTTCGTGGTACATCGCGAGGTAGTTGATATAACGTTCCTCGGGTAACACCCCTTCTTCTACAGCCAACTTGACTGCACAACCCGGTTCATTTAGATGAAGACAGTTGTGAAATTTGCATTCAGGAAGAATTCGGAAAATATCTGGGAAATAATGTTGCAGTTCTTCCTTCGGAATATCAACAAGCCCAAACCCCTTGATACCAGGAGTATCAATGATAAAACCACCTTCCGGAAGCTCATGCATTTCAGCAAAAGTAGTTGTGTGAACCCCTTTGGAATGACTTTCAGAAACCTCTGCAGTTTTGATTTGTACCCCGGGAATAATTGCATTGATAAGCGTGCTCTTACCAACTCCGGAATGACCACTTACCAGATTGATCTTTCCTTTCATTTTGGACTGAACCCGCTCCAATCCCTCTCCTGTAGTTGCTGAGATTGGAATACACTCGTGGCCCACATGATTGTAAACAGATTGATAATATTCAAAAAGCTCCCAATGATCCTCTGTATAGATGTCTGATTTATTGAACAGTATGACTACAGGAACAGAATAAGCCTCAGCCGTTACCAAAAAGCGATCTATAAACCCCGTAGATGTGACGGGCTGTACCAAAGTAGCAATTAGAAAAGCCTGGTCAAGATTAGCAGCTACAATATGAGCTTCATGCGAAAGATTAACTGATTTACGAATGATATAATTCTTGCGCTTTTCAATTTCTCTTATCACACCATGTCCATCATCTTCCAGGTCAAACTGTACGTTGTCACCCGCTGCTATTGGATTTGTGGTCCGGATTCCTTTCAACCTGAATTTACCTTTTATCTGGCATTCATATTTATCACCATCCTCTCCCTTCACCTCATACCACTTACCTGTACTTTTTAATACTATTCCCTGCACTTGCCGTTATTTATTTAGGTCAAATTTAGTCAAAGCTAGACGTTTGAATACCCTGAGCACCCACGAAACAAAACTCGCAAGCTCAAAACAAGTTTGCTACCTTTGACTTCAGAATTAAACTCATGTCGATAATAGCAAATTCAGTCACTAAACTTTACGGAAGTCAACGCGCTATAGATGAGGTGAACTTTGAGATCCAAGCCGGAGAAGTGGTTGGGTTTTTAGGTCCCAATGGTGCTGGCAAGTCTACAATGATGAAAATCATTTCTTGCTACATCCCCCCTACTTCCGGTCAAGTCAGCGTCAACGGACTTGATGTTCTAGACCATCCTTTGGAAGTGAAAAAGCTGGTGGGTTATTTGCCAGAACATAATCCGCTCTATTTGGACATGTACGTTCGAGAATATCTTGAATTTGTTGCAGGGGTTTATGGCTTGAAAGAAAAGTCAAAACAAGTGTCGCGAATGATCGAAAATGTTGGTTTAGGCGTGGAACAACACAAACTCATTGGAGCGCTATCAAAAGGGTACAGGCAACGTGTAGGACTTGCCCAAGCAATGATTCATGACCCTGAAGTTTTGATTCTAGATGAGCCTACATCTGGTTTGGATCCAAACCAATTGGTTGAAATCCGCAAGCTCATTGCAGAAATTGGAAAAGAAAAAACAGTGATGCTCAGTACTCATATTATGCAGGAAGTTGAAGCT
>CAZKMC010000409.1:0-2256 GCA_964553485.1 uncultured Comamonadaceae bacterium | reverse complement strand
AGCTGTACAATGCGATTGCCAAACACAATGATCCACGAGAAATCTATTTGTCCCAATTAATTGCAGATGGGACAGTGGATGAGAAATATGGCAAAAAGATCAAATCTGAAATTGAGGCGCAATTGGAAGCTGAGTTTGATGCCTCAAAAGAATTGTCAAAGGCCATTGTTAAACACTTCCTTGAAGATATTTGGAAAGCTTATCCGGTAGCCAAGGCAGAAGACTTTGACTCATCCCCAGACACAGGTTTCAATAAAAAGAAATTACTAGAGCTTGGAAAAGCGATGTGTACACTTCCTGAAGGTAAAAATTGGTTCAGGAAGGTGAAGAAGTTGATGAAAGATCGCCTTAACATGTTGGAAAAAGACCAACTGGATTGGGGAATGGGAGAGCTTTTAGCTTACGCTTCAATTCTGGCGGAAGGACATCCTATTCGCATCAGCGGGCAAGATGTGGAAAGAGGGACATTCTCTCATCGCCACGCAGTGGTAAAAACGGAAGATGAAGAAGAGGAGTACATCCCGCTCAATCATATCAGTGCGAAACAAGGTGAAATGTCAATCTATAATTCCTTGCTCTCTGAATATGGGGTGCTTGGTTTTGACTACGGATATGCATTTGGAAAGCCTGAAGGATTGACTATTTGGGAAGCTCAATTTGGAGACTTCAACAACGGAGCACAAATAATCATAGATCAGTTTATCAGTGCTGCAGAAGATAAGTGGCGCACCATGAACGGAATCACTTTGTTTTTACCTCATGGGTATGAAGGACAGGGTTCTGAGCATAGCAGCGGAAGGTTAGAGCGTTATTTACAATTGTGTGCCGAGAACAACATGCAGATCTGCAATGTGACTGAGCCTTCGAACTTCTTCCATTTGTTGAGAAGGCAAGTAAAACAACCTTTTAGAAAACCATTGGTTGTATTTACTCCAAAGAAGTTGTTACGTTACCCTAAAGCAGTTTCATCAATCGATGAAATGGCCAATGGTAAATTCCGTGAGGTAATTGAAGACCCAACTGTGAAGGCAAAAGATGTCGACACCGTAGCTTTCTGTTCGGGTAAAATCTACTATGATATACTTGAGGAAAAAGAAAAGAAAGATAGTGGAGAAAACATTGCTGTTGTTAGGCTTGAGCAGCTCTATCCTTTGCCTAAAAAGCAATTGGATGCGTTAGTGAAAAAGTATGGCGATCAATGCAAATTTATTTGGGTTCAGGAAGAGCCAGAAAATATGGGCGCGTGGACATACATGCTTTGGAGTTACAGAACGGTCATATTGGATGTGATTGCCAGACCTGCATCTGGAAGTCCAGCTGCCGGTTCTCCATTGATTCATCAGCATCGCCAGAAAGTGATTATGGACAAACTCTTCTCTTATGCGAGAGTTAAAGCTCAACAAAAAAGTTAACTATGCCAGTCTTAGAAATGAAAGTACCCAGTCCTGGGGAATCTATATCAGAAGTTGAAATTGCTGCCTGGATGGTGGCTGACGGTGATTGGGTGGACAAAGACCAAACCATAGCGGAAGTTGATTCCGACAAGGCAACTTTGGAGCTGCCTGCAGAAGATGCAGGAATCATCACTTTGAAGGCAGAAGAGGGAGAAACTGTAGCTGTTGGACAAGTCGTGTGTCTAATTGACACAGACGCTAAGCGTCCTGAAGGCCACGCCGCAGTGGCAAAAGAAGCTCCTAAAAAAGCTGAGCCGGTTAAAGCAAAAGCAGAAGCGCCAATGCCAGCTGCTCAATCTGTGGCTAAGCAAGAAACATATGCTTCGGGACATCCTTCTCCAGCTGCCAAAAAGCTTATGGACGAGAACAGTGTTTCTGCAGCTCAGATGAATGGAACGGGCAGAGATGGAAGAATATTGAAACAAGACGTTGTGAATGCACTTGCGGCAGGCTTTGATAGTTCTGCAGCCCAATCATGGGGAGGAAGCCGAGAGCAGCGCACAGAGAAGATGAGTATGTTGCGAAGGAAAGTTGCTCAGCGACTTGTATCTGTGAAGAATGAAACTGCCATGCTTACCACTTTCAATGAGGTAAACATGCAGCCAATTATGGACGTGCGAACTGCCTATAAAGAAAAATTCAAAGAACAATTTGGAGTGGGACTTGGGTTTATGTCGTTTTTCACCAAAGCTGTTACCACTGCGCTCTCAGAATTTCCAGTTGTAAATGCACAGATAGATGGACAGAATGTAATCTTCCATGATTACGCAGACATTGGAATTGCAGTGAGCAGTCCAAAAGG
>CAZKMC010000408.1:0-2258 GCA_964553485.1 uncultured Comamonadaceae bacterium | reverse complement strand
GATCTTTCATTTTCCTTGGACCAACGGGTGTTGGAAAAACCCAATTGGCTAAAGAGCTTGCAAAAAGCCTCTTTGACTCTGACGATGCTTTGGTAAGAATCGACATGAGTGAGTACATGGAGAAATTTGCTATCTCTAGACTTATTGGAGCCCCTCCAGGATATATCGGATACGAAGAAGGTGGGCAATTGACGGAAAAAATCCGAAGACACCCCTACTCCATCATTTTGTTGGACGAAATCGAAAAAGCTCACCCAGACGTATTCAATCTTCTATTGCAGGCATTGGATAATGGTCAATTAACGGATAGCTTAGGTCGACGTGTCGATTTTCGAAATACCATTATGATCATGACGTCGAATATTGGAGCTAGACAACTACAAGATTTTGGCGTAGGAGTTGGGTTTTCTACTTCATCCAGAACCAATACTGAAACGGATGCCAAAAAGGGTGTTATTGAAGCTGCGCTTAAAAAAGCGTTTGCCCCAGAATTCTTGAATAGAATCGATGATGTTATTGTATTCAACTCCCTAAGCAGAGAACATATTCACCAAATCATTGACTTAGAATTAGACAAGCTGTTTGATCGTATCAAAAGTCTAGGATATGGCATTAAATTGTCTGACGCTGCAAAAGATAGCATCGCCGACAAAGGATTTGATGCTAAGTTCGGAGCAAGGCCGCTAAAAAGAGCAATTCAAAAATATCTGGAGGATCCATTAGCTGAGGAAATCATCAACGCCAAACTTAAACCAGGTGATCTTATCGAGGTAGACTTCAATAAAGCCGATGATAAAATTTCCGTTAAAGTGAAAAAAGGTGGTTATAAGGCCGGTAAAAAATCTTCTACGGACGAAGAAAAGGCCGATAAGAAGGAAGACTAATCAAGTTTTTATAGTTAGATCTAATAAAAGGAGACCAATATGTGTCTCCTTTTTTAGTACTCCTATGTTCATATTTTGTCTGAATGTGCGTTTTATAAAAACCAGATTCTGGCATCTTTGCTAAATGGAGGGCTTTTTGAAGAAATTTTTGAGGAATAAGTACGCGGTAACCGCTGTGGGGTTTGTTGTTTGGATGTCGTTTTTCAACGACATCGATCTCTTCTTTATTGGCAAGTCCAAGTTGCAATTATCTGAAATGAAGAAAGAGGTGATTCGGTATGATCAAGAAATAGAAATGACTCGAGAAGCGCTGTATGATTTGACAACCAATAAAGAAACACTGGAGAAGTTTGCTCGAGAGCAATACTTTATGAAAAGAGATAACGAAGATCTCTTTGTCATTAGAGAGAGAAGTTTAGAGTCAAAGAAATAGTGCTTTAATTCCCAAGAGCTCCATGGATGAAATGAGACAAAAATTCAGGTGACAAAAGCATCATAAATCCAAGCCCAAAAAGGGCACCCCATAAGTGAGCGTCATGTGCGATTCCAGTTCCACCTCTCCTATTCATAAATGACTCATAAACGAAGAAGATTATTCCCATCACATACGCTGGAATTGGAATAGGCAAAAAGATAAACATCAGCTTATTCTGCGGAAACATCAATATGTACGCTAATAACACTGAACTGACAGCTCCTGATGCTCCTAAAGAGTTGTAATCGGGATTGTCTTTGTGTTTGCGTAAGGCAGGAATTGCTGCAAACAAGACCCCTCCAAAATAGAGTAGAAGAAAATAAATGATTCCTTGAGTTTCTCCCCAAAATTCAAAGGATTGAAAATTTGACTCAAATAATGATTGGTTAGTGAAAATTTGTTCAACACTCGTCCCAAACCCCCAAAGCACGTACATGTTGACAAACAAATGCATGTAATCTCCATGGATGAATGCATGTGTTAGAACTCGGTAGTATTCTTTGCCTTGGATTACCCTGTATGGGTTTAGTAACAATTTGAATTTTAGTGAATCCTTATTGAAAGCCAATAAAGACATGACAATAGAGACTCCAATAAGAAGGGTTGTGATTGAAAGCATATTAGCTACTATGATCCGTTATAATTACCCACTTGCCATTGATCTTCTCCCATATCAAAGAATAATGTCCCGATAAGTCTTCCAATGAATCCCTAGTCAAATACCATTTCCCAATTACAAGATAATGCATATGTCCAAGAGGTTTGTAAGACAAATTTGAGAACTGAAGCTGTCCCATTGCTTCAATATTTGGATAGCTCATTTGATAGTTTTCAAGAGTCTTTTGCCATCCATTATTTACTCCACTTTTACCAAGGAATACAAGACTGTCACTTTCCCA
>CAZKMC010000407.1:0-2270 GCA_964553485.1 uncultured Comamonadaceae bacterium | reverse complement strand
CTACAGACAAATTATTCAGGAGATAATACGCTAAGGGCTACGGTTAAATTGCCTTCAAACCAGACAATTTATTACCGTTACTACCAAGGAAATATTCCTGAGAATGTGCCTATTGGTTGTGGTACAATCCCATCTGGTAATTCAACGCTTCATCGAACCCTTAATTTGAGCGGTGATATGACCTTGGGTACTGTTTGCTTTGAGCAGTGTAATGACTGTAACGGAGTTTACCAAATCCAAGTTCCGGGCATCATGACTTATGGAAATAAGGAAGCACGTGGACTCGGTGCTGGGCAATATGCCTATACCGTTAGCGATGCACACGGCTGTACGTATACAGTTACGGATACGGTAGACCAGCCCACGTTGTTGACGACGGTTGTAGACACCACATATGATGCTACTTGTCCTGTGAATAATGACGGTGGTATTGAGTTGTACGCTACGGGTGGTGTTGCGCCCTATACGTACCAATGGTCGAATGGATCCACGCAGAACAACCAGTTGTTCTTGTACGCGGGGGCCTACGCTGTTCTTATCACTGATTTCAATGGATGTATGGATAGTTCGAGCTATGTCTTGAATGCACCTCAACCATTCGATCAACAAGAGATCTGTGTACTGTCAGTTGACAGTCTTACTGGAAAGAACCTTCTCGTTTGGGAGCACACAGCTGGATATGGTACGTCTGACTACGTTCTGTTGAAGGAGAATAGTCAGGGTATGTATGTGCAAATTGGCACGCAGTCTTATACCAGCTTGAGTGTCTTCACAGATTTGACGAGTATTCCTCAGCAGCAGCCGGATCGTTATCGAATTGCCGTTTTGGATTCCTGTGGAACCATGAGTGATACGAGTGATGTACACCGCACCATTCACTTGCAATCCAACATTGGTTCTGGTGGTGAGATAAACTTGATCTGGACGCCTTATGAGGGTCGATCTGTACAGACCTATGAAATCTTCCGCTGGATTACATCAGGCAATCTGGTACAAATAGGCAGTGTGTCAGGAGGAACGTCAACGTTCACAGACTTGAACCCGCCCGTTGCGCCGAATGTCTATTATGTTATCAATGCCGTTTTCAATGGAGATGCATGTTCGCCGACCTTAGGAAAGACCTCTGCATTTGAGGGGTCTAAATCCAATATCTTGAACCAAACAGGTATTGGAACACCTGAGCTACCATGGAGAGGTCGAGTCCTTCTTTACCCGAACCCATCTACAGGAAACTTCAGAATTGAAGTGCCTACGGAGGATGAATACCAAGTGATTATTTATAACGCGGTTGGTAAGCGCCTTATGGTAAAATCCTACAATGAGATAGCCGAAATCAATCTAGAAAATATTGCAGAAGGCCTTTACTATGTAGAAATCCATCAAGAGGGTTCCGTAATGAGCATTGAGAAATTGAACATTGTCCATTAATCCATGAAAGGATGGATGTTAGCATTGGCTTTGACCTGCGCAGGAGGAATTTCTGCGCAGGTCATTCATGGCCAAATCAAAAACTGCCCGAATCAATGGGTCAAATTGGCGTATTTCTATGGTCAGGATAGGCTATTGGAAGATTCCATTCATGTGGAAAAAGACGGACATGTTGCTTTCACAAAGACCTACCCTCCAGGCCTGTATTCATTGGTGATTGATGAAGGCGAGTATTTTGATCTAATCATTCCGAAAAAAGGCCCGGCAGAATCTTTTTCAACACGGTATCCAGAAGTTGCGAAAAACTTAACGTGGACAGAGGGAAATGAAAACCGTGCATTTACAGTTTTTCAAAATAAAGGAGATCAAATCAATGAACTAGTTCAAGAGGGCCAGCTTACTCCTGAGAATGCCCAAGGAGTTTTTGCTTCTTTCGAAGACGGTTGGCTCAAAGAAAATTCAGATCTAGACATTTCGAAAATTATTCAGGCAAGAAATCCGCAACCCAAGGATGTGGATATCAATAAAGCCTTTAGGAATTGGACACGTGAATACTGGAAGAACACGGCCGTAATGGAGCCTGGGATTGTTAGATCCCCTTTCTTGCAACTTAATTACGCGGCATACTTCGATAAAATTTGTCCCCAAAACCCGGATACGCTCTTGGCGGTAATTGATATACTCTACGATTTGGAGATGGATACACTTGTGAGAAACTACCTCGTGGCCAAAATGACGCAGCGTTTCGAATCGTCGAAGATCATGGGAATGGACAAGCCATTTGTTAAAATGGTTGACCTTTTCTACAAAAATGGCGTAGCGTATTGGGAGAATGAAGAAGC
>CAZKMC010000406.1:1001-2275 GCA_964553485.1 uncultured Comamonadaceae bacterium | reverse complement strand
CAACAAAAGAATCAGCAGCCTGTTTGAGTGGAGAATGTTCTCTAGTTGAGTCAATTGAATCTCTCTTTGTTACGTTTTCAAGCACTTCATTGTAACTAACTTCAATGCTTTTCGCTCGGAGTTCATCAAATCTCCTTTTGGCTCTAACTTCAGCATCTGCGGTCATAAAGAATTTCAATTCCGCCTCTTGAAGCACCACAGTGCCTATATCTCTGCCGTCCATCACAACTCCTCCAGACTCCGCCATTCTGCGTTGAAGCCTTACAAGTTTGTCTCTGACTTCCTTAATTACACTTACCTCGCTTACATATTTGGAAACCTGCATAGAGCGGATTTCCTTCTCTACATTTACGCCGTTAAGATAAGTCTCGGATTGATGATGATCAGAATTGTACTTGAAGGTGATATACATGTTGTCCAAAGCGGGAACAAGCTTCTCTTGCATCATTCCTTTGCTTCCAACAGATTTGTTTTGGAGTGCGTATAATGTCACCGCCCGATACATAGCTCCAGTGTCTATGTAAATGTAATTCAATGATTTAGCGAGGGCCTTGGCCAAAGTACTTTTACCACATGAAGAATGTCCGTCTATGGCAATATTGATCTTCCTTTTCACAATACGAAACGCTTTGAAGCGAATATACCTTATTTGTGCACTCTCAACAAGCGTTAGGTACTACCAATTGCGCAAAGAGGTGCCAACTGTGAAATGATTTGATGGGCCAGCAAGGTGATAAGCACTTCTCCCATAACTCAAATAGAACTGCTTGACTTTGAAGGCGAGCCCCCAACTGAATCCCGCTGTTCCAGGTTTGTCTGAGAGTTTGAGTTCCTGACGCCGCTTGTAATTATAACCAAGATTGATGTGGAAATTTTCTCCAAGCAGTAATTCTGTTCCCAAAATTAGGTGACGCATGAATTTGTCGCCAAAAACAAAACCGCCGTTATTTATTGGTTCTCCTGTGATTGGATCTAATGTGAGACTGGTAGTTTCCGAAGGAAGTGTCAAGTCCCATTTCTGGAGGTGATCATAAACCAGATGAAAGCGAAATGGAGCGTGCTGGAGTTGTTTGGATAAACCTATTTGCAAAGATGCAGGCCAGGTTTCATCTCCAGTATCTGTGTAAGTTGAAAACGAGGTCCCTAAATTTCTGAGAAGGAGGGAGGCCTGAAGCTTTTTCTGGCTGTTTCTATAGGTTACGCCTGCGTCAATAGCAGCTCCGAAACTGGAGTATTCTGCCAAAGCCCCATATAAAAATTTCAAATTGATTCCG
>CAZKMC010000406.1:0-991 GCA_964553485.1 uncultured Comamonadaceae bacterium | reverse complement strand
ATTCCGCCGGTGAAACTAGTGTCAATGGGAATTGAAGCTCCAAGATTCAATACGTAATCCCCAGCACTGAATGTCCCGATTTTCGTTCCGGAAGCATCACGTTCGTCGAAGGAACCGTAATCGGCAAACTGAATTGCTGCTGAATAAGTCACCTTGGAACTGTCTGGGTGAAAAGCAAACGCCGCTAGCCCCAAATTAACCCCGGCATAATAATTCACATAACTCAAGCTCAGGCTTTGATGATGATCTGGGTTGAGCATAGAAGGGTTATATACCGCCAGTTCCAAAGTGCCATCTGGAATGGCCATTGCATTTCCACCTAATCCTGCAGCATGGGCAGAGACAGGTATGTCCAGCATGTTAAAAACGGCTTGTCCTCCGGTTTGAGCCGAGCTTGTTGCGTAAACAAGCAGGCCAAGGATGAGAGCTGAGAATTGCTTCATAGTTTGTTTGATCCAATCTAGCAACGCAAGTTACAAAAGCATATTGCAGTCAGAGAATAAATCAGAACACATGAAATGAACAACGGTTTACACCGAGCTCAAATTAATCTCCTTAGAAACTCTCCTCGCGCTTTGCGCAAAAAAAAAACGCCCCAATTCAATGAGGCGTTAATGAGTTAGGCAACCTTTAGCGGGTCCACCACTTTTTCTTTTAAGAGCGCTTTGTCTATGACTTCAATCATTTCCTTGACATAGTGGAATTTGAGACCTGTCAAATAACGCTGATTGATTTCTTCAATGTCCTTTCTGTTCCGCTCACAGAGGATAATCTCCTTAATGCCCGCGCGTTTTGCAGCAAGTATTTTCTCCTTGATGCCTCCCACAGGTAGAACTTGTCCTCGAAGGGTAATCTCACCAGTCATGGCAGTGAACTTCCGCACTTTCTTTTGAGTAAATGCTGAAGCTAAAGCCGTGAGGATAGTGATTCCAGCCGATGGACCATCTTTTGGTATAGCGCCCTGTGGCACGTGGATGTGGACATTCCATTT
>CAZKMC010000405.1:1207-2286 GCA_964553485.1 uncultured Comamonadaceae bacterium | reverse complement strand
TACTTTGGACTTGGACAGGAAAGCCCATTAAATTATTGCAAAAGATGAATTTGTCCTTATATAGTTAGTTAAAAAGCCCCTCTGTGCGAGGGGCTTTTTTTTGTGATAAAATCCCCGAAAATGCTTTCCAGAATAATTCGTTTTTCTGCAGATTTTAAGCTTCTATCTCAGCACTTGAAACCTGAAACGCTCTGTCCACTTTTTTGAACAAGCCCTGAAGCACTTTCCCTGGACCAACTTCAATTACTTCCGACGCGCCATCCTCAATCATTTGATTCATAGTCTGAGTCCATCTCACAGGAGCCGTAAGCTGAGTTACCAAGTTATCTTGTATGGTTGTTGCATCCGTTTCAGCCTTTGCAGTTACATTTTGATAGATGGGACAAATTGGAGCTTTAAACTCAGTATCCCGAATTGCAGCCTCAAGCTCCTGCTTAGCCGGCTCCATCAATGGAGAATGAAAAGCACCTCCAACAGGCAATACCAAAGCTCTTTTAGCGCCAGCCTCTGTCAAAGCTGTGCAGGCATCCTGAATGGCGGCCACACTGCCGGAAATTACTAGCTGTCCGGGACAATTGTAATTAGCAGGCACAACTATTCCACCGATACCAGCACAAATCCTTTCCACTACCTCATCTTCAAGTCCTAGAATCGCGGCCATCGTGGACGGCTCAGCCTCGCAAGCCTTCTGCATGGCCATTGCTCGTTTAGAAACCAAGCTTAGGCCGTCTGCAAATTTCAAAGAACCAGCCGCTACCAAAGCTGAAAACTCGCCAAGTGAATGTCCCGCAACCATATCCGGCTTAAAAGCACTTCCCATCATACTCGCCAAAATGACAGAATGGATAAAAATTGCCGGCTGAGTCACTTTGGTTTGCTTCAAATCTTCAACCTCTCCGTTGAACATAATATCCGTAATACGGAACCCCAAAATTTCATTGGCCTCTTCAAAAAGAGCCTTGGCTTTATCACTAGAACCATGTAGGTCTTGTCCCATCCCTACAAATTGAGATCCCTGTCCGGGAAAAACATATGCTTTCATGAAAATAGATTTTCGACAAACTTAGAAAGAACATCCC
>CAZKMC010000405.1:0-1197 GCA_964553485.1 uncultured Comamonadaceae bacterium | reverse complement strand
TTTGGTGCGCATTGGGCACTGTGCTTGGTCTTGCATTCTTTATCATCGGACTTTTTATTCAGCGTAAATCTTTGCGCACAGGAGGTATTTTATTTTTTACACTCTCATTTGCTGGCTTGCTTTATCTAATCGCAAATCACGGGCAAGTCAAAAAAGAAGTGGCAACTGTTGTCTCTGGACAAGAAATTCCTAACAAAGGAAGACTGCTTTTAAGCTATGAATCTGTGGTTACTAAAGCAGGTGATGTAATTGGAATTCAAGACAAGTTACAAGCCCTGCCTCATCCCTTGCACGTGGTTCTTGGGAATGACTCCCTCTTTTTGATGCATGGGAAACGTGTCATTCTATCCAGAGGGATGCGTATAGGTTCAAATGAAATCGAACTGAGGACCATTGTGAGCGATCCCACAAACAGTATTTTAAGTGGGCTCTATCTCATCAAAGACATCAGCAACACTGAATGGAAATGGACTACAGAATATATTGACGATTACGACCTTAAGCACTTTGATGACATTATTTTGACCGCTCCTCGCTTAAGAGGGCAATAAAAAAGCCCCGTTAATTAAAACGAGGCTTCTTATAAAATACACAATGTCTTTCCTTAGAACTTATAGCTGAATCCAATTCCAAGTACTTCCTTGAATTGAACTCCGGGACCAATGCTTCCCGCATCAGTTACAACACCGTTTTCATCAACTACAGGCTGCTCCTTCACGATGTTGATGTCGTGATCATAAAGCAATTGAGTTGCGATAGTTGCTGTCATAAACTCATTGATCTTCATTGAGATCAGCGTTTCCCAGTTCACATCAATGTTCTGTGGATTGTTCAAATAGTTGGAAAACAGATCAATCTTCGTCGCAAGACCGACATTTTTTACCAACTCAGTGGAATATTGAAGCTTCACATAGCCTCCCAGTTCCGCTCTGAAATTTTTCCCTTTTTCAACTCCAAAAGCACCGGCAGCGCTGAGAACATCATCCATTACAATGGTGTTCTTCATGGTAACCGGCGAAATGAAAGCAGAAAACTTATCATTCGGTTTGTAATCCATACCCAAAGCA
Source organism: uncultured Comamonadaceae bacterium (assembly GCA_964553485.1). Classification (GTDB taxonomy): domain Bacteria; phylum Bacteroidota; class Bacteroidia; order Flavobacteriales_D; family Sanyastnellaceae; genus CAZKMC01. Next base: position 130 of record CAZKMC010000405.1, on the reverse strand, counting down.
AGCAAGGTATAAGCAGGGGCAAATGCATCTGAGATCGTGGCATCCTTATTTGGAACACCATCTACGATCGCATAACCTGGGGCAAATTGAGTTCTGAAATTGAACAAACCACTATAATATCAGTGCTCAG
>CAZKMC010000404.1:0-2295 GCA_964553485.1 uncultured Comamonadaceae bacterium | reverse complement strand
CAGCCATGGATATTCCCATCCCAATGGAGTAGATGATCATTAGAATGGATTCTGTGAGTCCCACAGTGGCCAATGCCTTGTTGCCCAGTTGTCCCACATAGAGGATATCCACCACCGCGAAAACCGATTCCATCATCATCTCCAAGATCATGGGAATAGCTAAAAGGAAGATGGAGGTCTTGACAGGGAGTGAAGTGAAGTCAAATTCTTCTCCCGATAAAGAGCGCTTGATGAGAGAGAAAAAGTTTTTGAAGCCAAACATTGGAGAGACGTATATTCCTGGTTTGAGACACAGGATTATTCAGGAACAAAAATTCAACCTTCTATTGACAATTCCAATTCAACCCATCAAGGTTGTTTGACAAATCTACTATATCCAATTCCTTGCGAACTTTGGAGACGAAGAATGTAGGTTCCATTGGGTAAATCGCCCACGTATACCTTTTTGTTAGCTGATCTTGTTTGAACCACTTGCTCTCCTAAAAGGGAATAAATACTGAGTGTGGATTCCGAAGTGGAGTAGTGGCTCGACACTGAAATGTAGTCTGTACAAGGATTTGGGAATACAGTAAAGGAGTTATCCTTTTTAGATTCATCCACAGACGTAAAAGGATCGTTTTGAGAAATGTCTTCCAGATTCACTTCGCCCTCACAGAAGAACAGCATATGATCATACACGAAACCACTTTCTATTGGTTCTATAAATTGATTGAAGTTTCCAACTCGTTGCGTGCGGTTTAAATTATACTCCTCCCCAATTTCTCCCCCAAAATGTTGACGCTCATAGTTTTGTCCGCACCACAGGACCGAGTCAACATACGTCAATAGTAAGTCATAGTTGGCCCCAAAGCCTTCTGGAAGATTTTCGGGATCAACTATATCTTCCACGTAATAAGAGAAGTCATGCCAGAGGATTTCCTCTGTTTCTCCGGCCATGATCTTGTATGACCTCCGCTGAAGATCATTCCGATAGGCCAACACATGAAAAGAGCTGAACTCTATTGGGATGTCAAAGGAGCCGTCATCATTCAAATAGGCTCCGCAAGCGATAAGTTTCTTGTAGCTGACCTCATTGATGAGTGTATCTCCCTCGGTCTGGTAGTACATATAGGAGTCTTGTCCCACCCAGATATAAGTGTTCCACTCTGGATCCCACACTTGCACAGCTTCATTGTAATTGATGATCCAATGACCTTCTTCGCTAAAAGCCAGCATGTCCTGTGCTGTCATTTTCAGAGTAGAAATGAGCGCAGAGCTAACAACTAAAGAAAGGAAGAAGAATCGCAATTTTTGCATATCGGCAGAGCTGAAAGAGAGCATTTTCAGAAAGGTATTCATTATTAGATACAAAGAAAACGAGTATCACGCTCAATGGAACGAGCCTATAGATGAATGTGCAAACCGTTTTGAGCCACTACATATTTGGTTGCCACATGAGTAAAAATGCAGCAACTACGCCAAGAGCAGTGAGTATTGTACAACCAAAAAGGAGGGAAGCGGTCATAATCTTAGTGCTCTTTTTTTGCCTTTTCAAGGCGAGGAGATAGAGCTCAAGAATTGCTAAGGGTAGGAGGTAGTTGGCGTAGGACCATATCAGATCAAATGGTCCATCTAAATTAGGAGTGCTCCATTTCGCTTCTTGATTGATCATGATCCAAGCCATGAAACCAACCCGGAAAAACCAAACACCACTCACAACAATAAAAGCACGAAGCGCCCATTGCCTATGAGCTACAAAATCTCTTGCTTTCGCTTTTCGAATCGTCTGGAAACAAAACCAGATTATCAGAATAGCGTTCAGGGAAATGGAAATTCCACCGTTCAAGCTAAGCATGGCGTTGCGTCCCCAAACCAAAAACAATCCTCCTAAACTCAGAATAATGGCTGTGTAGATGAAGAGTCGCCCATTGTATCTGTGAAAACGCGGAAAACTAAACCTGAGTTGAGGAATCAGTTGCAGCGTTGCACCAATGGTGATGATTGCTGCCAATGCAATATGAAGGATGAACATGAAGTTGCCGAAGTAATCTCCCGGGATATGTCCCACTATCACTACATCGTTCCAAGATTCAGGATTGTTGTGTACAACGCTAGTGCCGTAGAACGCAATCATGTATGAGACGAAGAGCCATTGGCCAATAACCGCAACAACAAACCAAGAAGTACTGGAAATACTCAGTATTCTTTGAGCGCGGGAAAGAGATAGGGGCATGTCAATAGGTTTTGGTTGGTTGCACCAATGACGAATGCGGGTCTTTGGAAGTTACAGTTAGAAGAGTTGGGATGTAAAAGTTG
>CAZKMC010000403.1:0-2298 GCA_964553485.1 uncultured Comamonadaceae bacterium | reverse complement strand
GCCGTATTGGTTCCGTTGCGGATATTCAAGTTGGCGACATGAACTCTCAAGCTCCAGTAGGCACGACACTAGCTCTTATGGAAAGATCCATGAAGGTTATGTCTGGCGTTCAGGCGCGTATGCATGCGGCAATGAAGAATGAACTTCGGATATTATCGCGTGTAATCCATGACTACATGCCAGAGGAATATGCTTATGAAGTGGATGGTGAATTTAATCGTATCGAAGACTTCGATGGTCGCATTGATGTCATTCCTGTCTCCGATCCAAATGCAGCTACTATGGCGCAAAGGATTATGCAATATCAAGCGGCCCTTCAGTTGGCTCAACAAGCGCCTCAATTATACGATATGGGCAAATTACATCAGCAAATGCTGGAAGTCCTTGGTATCCCAAATGCAAGCGATATTATCAAGCTTCCCGCAGATATTCTCCCGCTCAATCCAGTGGGCGAAAACATGGCTATCCTCAAACAAGAGCCAGTAAAAGCCTTCCAATACCAAGATCACGAAGCGCATATCCAAGTGCATATGTCAGCAATGCAAGACCCCAAAATTCAACAGATTGTTGGGCAGTCTCCCTTTGCTGGTGCCATTCAGGCCGCAATGCAATCGCACATCACAGAGCATGTTGCGTTCCAGTACCGCAAAGAGATCGAAGCACAACTGGGTGTTCCGATGCCACCAGAAGACAAACCATTGCCAGACGATGTGGAAGAAGAGCTTTCGCGCCTTATGGCATCTGCTTCCAACAAACTTCTGCAAAAAGATCAAGCAGAGGCTGCACAGCAGCAAGCTCAACAAGAAGCTCAAGATCCTCTGAATATCATTCAGAAAAAAGAACTGCAGCTTAAAGAGCAAGAGCTTATGCATAAAATGGAAATGGATAAAGCCGAACTGCAGATTAAATCTAAAACATCTATGGGTAATATCGAACTACAACGTGAACGTATTAACTCAGAAGATCAAAGAGAAGCCGCACGTATTAACGTACGTGTTGCAGAAACAGAAGCAAACAACCAAAGACAAGCTATTGATGCAGCAATGAGCTTGGCGGAAAAGCTAGGACAATAAATGGGAGAAAGCATATTTTATGCTGTCCTTCGGGATATCGATGAAAAGAAAAGTTCTATTGAACTTTTTCTGGCTCAGGGTGGCGCAACCAGCCAAGAGCAATATTGGAAGACCGTAGGCGAATACAGTGCGTTGCAGCGGATAGAGGGGGATTTAAAAGATTTAGAAGAAAGAGTTATTGATCAATAAAAAAAAATAAATTAATTTAACCAAATCGTGGACAATCCACGCAAGGCCCTGTGAGCCTAAATCACTGCAAGAGGTAGAAATGTATTCAGCAAACAAAATAGAAGACGAAGAGCTTGCCGCTAAACTTCCAGAACCTGTAGGGTATAAGCTTTTAATCGCCATGCCCGAAATGAGCGAAAAGACCGAAGGCGGCGTTTTTGTGCCTGACGCTCTTAAAAAACAGGAAGAAACAGCATCTATTATTGGATATGTAATCAAAGCTGGCTCAGAAGCCTACTCAGATATTGATAAGTTCCCAAGCGGTCCATACTGCAAAGAGGGCGACTTTATCATTTTCCGATCATATTCAGGCACTCGTTTTAAAGTTATGGGGCGTGAGTTTCGCCTTATTAACGATGATACAGTAGAAGGTGTTGTAGAAGATCCACGGGGGTATAGCAGAGCATGAGTAATCAACCAAAAGAACATGAAGATGATTTCGATGATGATTTCGATACAGATGTAGAGGAAAATCTAGATCTTGAAGATTTTGATATTGAGATTGAAGACGATACTCCAGAAGAGGATCGTGGCCGTCCCCGCAGGGCAGAGGGCGAAGAGCCTGACATTCCTGATGATGAAGAGCTAAAGCAATACAGCAAGAACGCTGGGAAGAGAATTTCCAAGCTGAAAGCTGAATACCACGAAGAACGTCGTCAAAAAGAAGAATCGACAAGGCTTCGTGAAGAGGCGATTGATTACGCCAGAAAAATTAAAGAAGAGAATGATCGTCTTCGCAAGAACCTTGAAGAAGGTGAAAGCGTTTTAATAAGCCAATCAAAAGCGCGTATTTCAGCAGAGTTGGGCAGGGTTAAAGACGAATACAAGACAGCTATGGAAATGGGCGATACTGATGCTGTTATTACCGCTCAGGAAAAGCTGTTTAAGCTTCAGTCTGAAAACAGCAAGGTTGAAAACTGGGCACCACCTAAAAAGCAAGAAACTCCAGAATTTAAACCTACTCAAGCATACCGCGCTCCAGAACCTGATGCTCGTG
>CAZKMC010000402.1:0-2309 GCA_964553485.1 uncultured Comamonadaceae bacterium | reverse complement strand
CGGAACCTAAATTAACAATCTGGCCCTTAGATTCCACCAAGTGAGGCAGTGCTGCATGAATGCAGTACAAAAGTCCTTTGATGTTTGTGTCTATCATATTGTCCCATTGCTCAATAGAGCCATTGTCAAACGGATCAAAATATCCCATTCCGGCATTGTTAACTAGAACATCCAGACCACCAAAATGCGCCACTCCGGCATCAACCGCAGCTTTCACAGCAGAAGAATCCTTTACGTCAAGGGCAATAGGAAACACAAGATCTCCCCATTTCGCTTTCAGTGCATCAAGCTTGTCCTTCCGGCGAGCAGTAATAATCAGCCGATGTCCTTGAGAAGCTAATTTTTCTGTCGCAGCTTTTCCTATTCCGCTGGAAGCACCGGTAATAAATATGACTGATGACATTTATTTCTTAAGATTTGTCTTTTAGGTTGGAATTCAAAAAGAAGTGCAATTTACGAAAGAGTGCGCTTCAAACTACTACAACTTCCATTGTTTGAAGTTCTTTTGGATCACTGCTTCAGCAGGTTTGTTCTGCGGAGTGAATTGAGAATCGTCTAGCCCACCAACAGACTTGTGAGTAGGAAACCACTTCCATAAAAATCCTCCGGCAAACCAAGGTTGCCCCCAAAATTCTTGAAACGTTGCCTCCAATGAATTGCTCTGTGCATCCATATTGGCGCCAAGTTTGATATCATAATCCCACGGTTCTTTGGCACAATAATCCGCACTTCTAAATCCCCATTCGGTGAAAAGGATGGGCTTTTTATGCGCTTCCGCAAAAGATTTCATTTCGCGTAAATGTGGATACCAACCACGCACAACTGCTTTTATACTAGGTGTTTGGTCCTTGCAAAGTGGGAAGTAAGCATCTATGCCAATCATGTCCAGCTCATTCCAAAATGGAATTCTGGTAAAGGAGTCCCAATTGGCGGCATAGGTGAGTTTTCCGGAATATACCTGGCGGACATCCTTAATGAGGTTGAACCAGAACTGTGGACGTTCAGCAACGAATCGTGTCAATTCAGTACCGATACAAAACAAGGGTGCGTTGAGCTGTTCACTGATGACTGCAAATTGCATGATATAATCGTAGTAGCTATTTTCGAACTCCAGCCAATCTTCCTCGGCCGATAGGCCAAAATCACCTGTATATGAACCACTATCAAACCAGATATGCGGCTTGATCATGACTTCCAATCCCTGTTCATTGGCCCTTTGAGCACAGCCAATAACCCCATCTTCGGTTTCTCCCAACCATTGCCATTCGATGTTGGTATAAACCAATTTAGGGTCATTCGTTTTGCCATAAGAGTAAGGCATGAGGCTTACATAATTGGCGTGCAAATCCACAAGTTTTTCAATGTGTGGTCTATCAACCTCTGTCCGCCCGCCCACAAAGCTAATTCCGTTGATCTTTTCAGAAGGCGCCACCATAGGCTCCTGCGCTTCGGCACACCCGGAAATTAGGGCAATCAAGAGCACAAAGGCAGGTCTAAGAAAGGTTTTCAGCAGGTGATGACTCATGTGAAAGGTCTAATCATAAAGGGTAAAGTGCTACCGATTCGAAGATAAATTGCCCTTTTGATTATACTTTTCAATGGGTGTTAAATCAATCTCTAAAATATGGTTTTGGGCTAAAGCCCGAGGAAAGAGCACTGGGAAAATCAAGTTACCAAGACAAATGCCTGCATCAATTCATTTTCCAAACAGCTTCCAATGAAAAGCGGGGGATGCGCACCTGGAAGAATTCCTCTGTTTCGAGATTTTGCATGAGGTATTGTCCAGACATAAATCCGATGCCATCCAACAAATCACATGCAGAACTATAGATGAACTCATGTCCCGGATCCAAGATAGGCTCCTTGCCCACAACGCCTTGTCCGTCTACAAAACGATCTGCTTGCCCCGGCTCCACAATGTGCCAGAATCTACGCGTTAATTGAACCTTTTGGTCAGAATGATTTGCAATCCTAATGGTGTACACAAATAGCTGTGCAGGTGTTGCGGATTTCAGCGACTGAGGCTGGTAGCGACTCTCCACGCTGATCTTAATACCTGAGGTAATGGCTGTATTCATAGTTCAAAGTGCTAGTGGTAAAGTTAGGGAACGAATATTACAAAGCGAAATTCTTTGGTTTAAAGTTCCAGCATGCAAGAGGAAGAGAGGAAATAGAGGAATTAATGTCCAATGTTTAATTTCCACTTTCCACTCCGCTGGCGCGAGTCTGTGACTCGTGTCGGAAGGTATAACGGCCGGATGGGATCCGGCCCTACGTTTCCACTTTCCACTCCGCTGGCGCGAGTCTGT